>NZ_ASSI01000097.1:0-28957 GCF_000466765.1 Burkholderia sp. AU4i
CCGCCACGACCGCATCCGCCGCGAACGCGGGCACATCGGCGGCGGGGCCGTCGGCCGATGCGCGTGCGCGGAGCGTGGCCGTCCCGCAGGTCGTCGCCGCATCGGATACCGGTGCCGCACGACGCGACGACGCGGCACGCACGCCGGCCGTCGGCGCGACGCCTCGCGGCACCGCCGTTCCCGCGCGCACGGCGGCTGCTACTCCGGCGCCGAGCCAGTCGGTCATGCCGCCGATCCCCCTGTTCCAGCACGATCGTCTGATCGTTACGCAAAGCGACTGATGCACCACGACAACCTACATACCGCCGCGCCGCCGGCCGCACTGAACGATCCTGCACTCGACGCGCGCCGCGCGACGCGTCGCAAGCGCTTCATCGTGTTCTTCGCGGTCGTGCTGGTGGCCGCGCTTGCATGGATCGCATACTGGTTGCTGAGCGATCGTTATTACGAAGACACCGACGACGCGTACGTGGCCGGCAGCATCGTGCAGGTCGCCGCGCAGATCCCGGGATCGGTGACCGACGTCGTGGTCGCCGATACGCAGGCCGTGCGCGCCGGCCAGACGCTCGTGAAGCTCGATGACACCGAGGCGTCCGTCGCGTTCGCGCAGGCGAAGGCGCAGCTCGCACAGGCCGTGCGGCAGGTCGCGAACGCGAAGATCTCGAACACGATGTACGTCGAGGCCGTAAACGCGCGGCGCGCCGACCTGTCGCTCGCGCAGCGCGCGTTCGCCGCGCGCTCCGGTGCATCGGTCGAGATCGTCGCCCCCGAGGAACTCGCACGTGCACGGGCGGCGGTCGCCGGTGCGCAGGCGAATCTCGCGGCCGCGCAGGCGCAGCTCGACGCGGCGCGCGCGCTCGGTACCAGGCTGCCCGTCGACGAAAACCCGGCCGTCGTGCAGGCGGCCGCGCAGTTCAAGCTCGCGTACCGCAACCTGAAGCGCACGACGATCGTCGCGCCCGTCGACGGCACGATCGGGCAGCGTTCGGTGCAGGTCGGCCAGCAGGTCGGGCCCGGCGTGCCGCTGATGTCGATCGTGCAGCTCAACCAGCTGTGGATCGAGGCGAATTTCAAGGAAGGGCAGATTCGCCACATGCGCATCGGGCAGCCGGTCGAGGTCGTGTCGGATCTCTACGGCTCGCGCGTGACCTATCGCGGCCGTGTGCAGGGCTTCTCGGCGGGTACGGGCAGCGCGTTCTCGATGCTGCCGTCGCAGAACGCGGCCGGCAACTGGATCAAGGTCGTGCAGCGCGTGCCGGTCGTCATCGCGCTCGAGCCGCGCGATCTCGCCGCGCATCCGCTGCGCGTCGGGCTGTCGATGCGCGCCACGGTCGACACGCACGACCGCAACGGCCATGCGCTCGACAGCGAGCCGCCGACGCCGGCCGTCAGCACGCGCGTGCACGACGGGGTGGCGAGCGACGCGGAAGCGGCGGCGGCCGCGATCATCCGCGAGAATCAGGGCGGGTAGCGCCTGCCCGGGAGAGGGGCGGCCGATCGCGACGACCGGCCCGTCACCGTGTGTCACGCCGCCCGCGAAACCTTTCCATCGGTTCCCGCCCGACTTTCGTATTTCCGCCATCGATGTCGGCGTCGTTCAAACGCGTGTCGCGTTTGAGACATCGGCGCCCCTGCCTCCGGGACTACTCTCGAACAGCACGTTGCGCGTGCGCCGGATGGCGCCGGCGCGCCGCGGCGCCACCAACGAGACATGGAGACAATACGATGAGCAGCAATCGAGGTGTCGTCTATCTTGGACCGGGCCAGGTCGAAGTCCAGAAAATCGATTATCCGAAGATGGTCGATCCGAGCGGCCGCGCGATCGGCCACGGTGTGATCCTGAAAGTGGTCAGCACGAACATCTGCGGTTCCGACCAGCACATGGTGCGCGGCCGCACGACCGCGCCGGTCGGCCTCGTGCTCGGTCACGAAATCACGGGCGAGGTGGTCGAGATCGGCCGCGACGTCGAAACGCTGAAGCTCGGCGATCTCGTGTCGGTGCCGTTCAACGTCGCTTGCGGCCGCTGCGCGATGTGCAAGGACACGCATACGGGTGTGTGCCTGAACGTGAACCCGTCGCGTGCCGGCGGCGCCTATGGCTACGTCGACATGGGCGGCTGGATCGGCGGCCAGGCCGAGTACGTGCTCGTGCCGTATGCCGATTTCAACCTGCTGAAATTCCCCGACCGCGACCAGGCGATGGCGAAGATCCGCGACCTGACCTGCCTGTCCGACATTCTGCCGACCGGCTATCACGGCGCGGTGAGCGCGGGCGTGAAGCCGGGCTCGACGGTCTATATCGCGGGCGCGGGCCCGGTCGGGATGGCGGCGGCCGCATCGGCACGCCTGCTCGGCGCGGCCGTGACGATCGTCGGCGACATGAACGCGGAACGCCTCGCGCACGCGAAGGCGATGGGTTTCGAGACGGTCGACCTGTCGAAGGACGCGTCGCTCGGCGAGCAGATCGAGCAGATTCTCGGCGTGCCCGAGATCGACTGCGCGGTCGACTGCGTCGGCTTCGAGGCGCACGGCCACGGCTCGGCGGGCCACGCGGAAGAGGCTCCGGCCACGGTGCTGAACTCGCTGATGGAAATCACGCGGCCGGCCGGCGCGATCGGCATCCCGGGCCTGTACGTGACGGACGATCCGGGCGCGAAGGACAAGGCCGCGCAGCACGGCAGCCTGAGCATCCGCTTCGGCCTCGGCTGGGCGAAGTCGCACTCGTTCTTCACGGGTCAGACGCCGGTGCTGAAGTACAACCGCAACCTGATGCAGGCGATCCTGTTCGACCGTCTGCCGATCGCGAAGATCGTCAACGTCGAAGTGATTTCACTCGACCAGGCGCCGGAAGGCTACAAGAAGTTCGACGGCGGCGCACCGCGCAAATTCGTCATCGACCCGCACGGGTTGCTGGCGGCGTGACGCGCTAGCGTCCGACGCGCGCAGCGCGTCACGCAAAACGGGCGGCACCGGAAACGGGTCGCCCGTTTTTGCTGAGGAAGCACGGGGAAGGGCAGGTTGCGCGCGGGTAGCGCGCGGGCCGGAACGCTTGCGCACCGCCGATCCCGGCCGCACGGAATTGCTGCGATAATCGTCGCCCGTTCCCGACCCATCGCCGCCGCCGCCCGGCGCCGCATCCACGAATGGCCAAGTCACTTCCCCTCGCCGCGTTGCACACGTTCGTCGAAGTGGCGCGCTGCGGCAGCATGAAGCAGGCGGCCGACCAGCTCTGCATTTCGCCGGGCGCCGTCAGCCAGCATGTCCGCAATCTCGAGGATCGCCTTGCCGTGCGCCTGTTCGAGCGCACCGGCCGCGAGCTCGAGCTGACCGGCACGGGCCGTGCGCTGTTCGATCAGCTCGCCGGCGGCTTCAACGAGATCGAGGCCGCATGGGCGAACGTGCACGGTGCCCATCGGCGCATCGTCCGACTCGCCGTGACGACCACCGCCTCCTTCGCGAACACGTGGCTCGTGCAGCGCCTCGGCGCGTTCAATGCCGCATACCCCGAAATCGAAATCACCGTCGAAACACGCGCGCAACTGGTCGACCTGCGTCGCGACTATGTCGACGTCGCGATCCGGCACGGGTTGGGCCAATATCCCGGGCATGCATCGTTCCGCATCTGGACACCCGAGCTGTGGCCCGTCTGCAGCCCGCAACTGCTCGATCCCGCGCGCCCGATCGCCACGCCGGCCGACTGCCTGTCGTATCCGCTGCTGCAGGACGCGGACCGCGCCGACTGGGCGCTGTGGCTGCGCGCGCAGGGAATCGAGGATGCCCGTGCGCCGCGCGGCGCGAGCTTCAGCGAGGATGCGTTGCTGATCAAGGCGGCGGTCGCCGGGCAGGGCATGGCGCTGGTGCGCGACATCTATGCGCGGGACGAAGTCGCGGCCGGCCGGCTGGTGCGCGTGCTCGCGCGGCCCTGGCCGACCGAACTGTCCTATTACGTCGTGTGCAGCGAAGCGCGCCGGCACGAGTGGAAGATCGCCGCGTTCCGCGACTGGCTCGCGAGCGAGATCGGCAGTGGCGACGACGGCCCGCGCGATCTACTGGCGTGACCCGCGCACGGCGGCGGCTGCGAACCCCTTGAGCTTGCCGGTCGCGAGCGCGGTGCCGAGCAGGATGATCGCGCACCCGGCGACCGTCTGCACGGTGATCGTCTCGTGCAGGAAGATCGCGCCCCATACGACACCGAAGATCGGGATCAGGAACGTGACCGACGCCGCATATTGCGCGCCCGCGTTGCGGATCAGCCCGAAATACAGCAGATAGGCGACGGCCGTGCAGATCGCGCCGAGCAGCACCACCGCGATCCACGCGGACGCGTGAACTGGGCCGTGCGGCCACATCGGCAGCGCGAGCGGCACGAGTGCGACCGCCGCGAACAACTGGCTGCCGAACGCCGACACGAACGGCCTGACATTCGCCAGCTTGCGCTTCGAGTAATGCGCGGCGAACCCGTACGACAGCGTCGCGAGCATCGCGGCGGCGATCGCGCGCGGTGCGCCGGGCGTGCCGGCGCCGACCGCGGACCCGGCGAGCACGACGACACCGGCAAAGCCCAGCGCGAGGCCGATCGCCTGGGGTCTCGTCAGCGGTGTACGCAGCCATGCGAATGCGACGATCGCGGTCCACAACGGCGTCGTCGCATTCAGGATCGAATCGGTGCCGGCCGTCACGAACAGCGCCGCGTAGGTCAGCAGGCAGAACGGCAGCGCCGAGTTCGCGATGCCGACGACGAACAGCGGCACGACGTGCGAGCGGAATTCCTGTCGCGCTTGCGCGTTGCGCAGCACCGGCGACAACAGCACGGCCGCGATCGCGACGCGCAGCGCGATCAGCGGAACCACGCCGAATTCCGGCGCACCCATGCGCATGAACAGGAAGGACGCGCCCCAGATGGCAGCAAGGGTCACGAGCTGTAGTGCATTCATCGACGGCTCCGTTCGGTGGATCGGGTGAGCGGCCGGAACGCGATACGCGCCGGCGCGGGCGAATGACCCATTGAACGTCACGCATGCGTCGCGGCGCAAACGAGGTTTTGCGAGGGGCGGTTTAGAAAAATGAATCGACGCAAGCGCGTGCACGGATTGCGTGTACGCGCTCAGTGGCCGCGATAGAGCTGGGCGAGTTGCGTATTGCTGGCGGTGGTGGTGCGTCGCGCACGCGCGGTGTGTGCGGTGTGCGCGCTCACTCGGTGGAAAACGCGGGCGCGATGCGCGGCATTGCGACCGGCTTTCAGGTCGGCCACCCGAACCGTGGCGGCGGCATGCGGCCGATCGGGTGCACGGTTGGCCGGCGCGGCCCGCGCGACCGTGGTCCGTCCGGCGGCTTCGCCGACATCCGGGCTGCGCTGTCGCGCGGCCGCCACCTGGGTTCCATCAGTCGAATGAAACGGATAGGCGGGCGCCGGCAGGACCGGCAGCACGGGATCGTTCGACACGTACGCACCCGCATCGCTCGTCGTCGCGCCCGATATCTTCGAGCCGCGACAGACCGGATCGGTATTGCACGTCCGGTCGACCATCACGTAGCCGCCGACCAGCAGCACGAGCGTCAGGATGCTCAGGATCGGCGCGCTCGATGCGCGCGGCTGCCGGAACGCCGCGTTGCGAAGCGTCCGCGTGACGCGCGACGACCACGTATCGAAGCGCCGCACCGCGTGCGGGGTGCGCGCGTCGTCCGGCGTGCGGTGAACCGGATCGAACGGCCAGTCCCACTGGCCGCAAACGGGGCAGTGCTCGAGCGCGCGGAAGGCCACGAAGCCGCATTCCCTGCAGCGGCAGCGGGCAGTGCGCCGCGCGTCGGCTCGCGCGTTCAGGATCGCGCGCCAGTCGTCGCGTGCGCGGGACGTCCGATTGGGCAGGACTCGCATCGCCGGAAGCGGGCAGGCGCTGTCAACGAGGCGAACGTTCGCCGGTCGACATGACGCTGTCCTGCAAGGCAACCGATCGGCCCGAGCCGGAATCCGGCGGCGCGTGCGTCGCCGACGGTCGTGCACATGCGGTGCTCATGGGATTCTCCGTGACGTCGGGTGGGCGGAGCACGTTCTTCCGCGGTTACCTTCCGCTTCATTCTTGGCTGCCTGCGCGTGAAACGCAATGCGCAAAAAGGAGCATCGCGACGTGCACGTTTCGTGCTATCCGTCCTGCCGCTGCCGGGCCGCGAGCGTCCCGATGGTCTCCATCGCGTGCTCGACGGCCGGTGTCCACGGCCGGCCGTAATTGAGCCGAAGAAAGCGGCGGAATCCGCCGGTTGCGGAAAAGATCGGCCCCGGCGCGATGCTGACGCCGTTTTCCATCGCATCGTCGAACAGGTGCATCGCATCGACGCGCGGCGGCAGTTCGATCCACAGGAAATACCCGCCGCGCGGCGCGAACACTTCGGTGCCGTCCGGAAAATACGTCCGCACGGCCGCCAGCATCTGCGCCTGGTGCGCGGCGAGATTGCGGCGCAGCTTGCGCAGGAAGCGGTCGTACGCACCATCGCGCAGGTAGTTCGAAAGCGCCATCTGCGCGGGCACGTCGGCCGCCGGCGCGCCCACGCCTCTTGCCTGACGGATCTGCCGCACGTAGCGTCCGGCCGCGACCCAGCCGATCCGGAACCCGGGCGCGAGGCATTTCGAGAACGAACCGCAATGCAGGACGAGCCCGCTGTCGTCATACAGTTTGGCCGGGCGCGTGGGTGCCGTTCCGAAATGCAGCTCGCCATAGACGTCATCCTCGATCAGCGGTACGCCGCGCGCCGTGAGCAGGTCGATCAGCTCGCGCTTGCGCTCGTCGGTCAGCGTCGCGCCGGTCGGGTTGTGGAACGACGTCATGAACCAGCATGCCCGCACCGGATGCGTGTCGAGCGCCGTTTCGAGCGCATCGAGATCGAGGCCGGTGCGCGGGTCGACCGGAATCTCGACGGCTTTCAGGTGCAGGCGCTGCACGGCGTCGAGGGCCGCGTGGAATGCCGGGCGCTCGATCGCGACGATATCGCCCGGGCGGGTCAGTGCCTGCAGGCTGAGCGTCAGCGCTTCGAGCGCGCCGGTCGTGATGACGATCTCGTCCATCGGCAACGCCGCGCCTGCGTTCAGGTAGCGCAGCGCGATCTGGCGGCGCAGCGTGTCGTAGCCGGGCGGCAAGCCGGACAGCAGCGCCGTGCGATCCATGTTGCGGGCCGCCGACGCCATCGCGCGCCACAGGCTGCTCATCGGGAACAGGGAATAACTGGCGAAGGCCGAGCCGAGCGGAACGATCTCGTCGCGTTTGAGCGAGTCGAGCAGGCGGAACAGCACATCGCCGCCGCCGGTCGGCTCGGCGGCCGGCTTGCGCGGCGGATCGCGGGCGAACCGCACGTGCTTGTCTTCGAGGTTCGCAACGAAATAACCGGAGCGCGCCCGCGCGACGATCAGGCCCTCGCCTTCGAGCGCGTAATACGCGCGAAACACGGTGGACGGGCTCACGCCATACACGCGGCAGGCCATGCGCACGGTGGGGATGCGCGCACCGGGCGGCAGGTCGCCGCGGTGGATTGCGTCGGCGATCGTTCGTGCGAGCACAGCGTATCGCTTCATGCCAGCCCTCCGCCCGATCGGGGCCTTGCCGAAAAAAGAGTAGCACGGCACCCGTCGCGTGCAAGCGCGCCCCCAATTGCTGATCCGCATGTTTTTGCCGGGCTCTGATTCTTTTCTTTCGTCTGACAAGCCGGCATGCTCTCGAGCAATCCGCGTTCCCGATGTCCGACCGACCGGAATCGACGCTGCCCGACGGCGGACTCCTGGCCCGCGCAACATCCTGCGCGGGATCTTTTCTGCGGCGTCACAACCTTGCCCGGAAACATTCAGCGTGAAATTGAAGACTCTCGTCGCCGGCCTCGTGGCCGGCATCGCCCTCAACCTGTCGAGCGGCATCGCAACGGCCGCCTGCATCAGCAATCCCGCCGCCCAGCCGAACGCGACGTTCCCCGCGGCACTCACCGGCAAGCTCGTCTACCACAGCTACGTGAAGTACGGCGACGGCACGAGCCAGCTGTTCCTCTACGACTTCTCGGCCCATACGCTGACGCAACTGAGCAAGAGCACGTGGGGTATCACCGATCCGATGAACGGCGTGTTCAGCCCCGACGGCAAGTGGCTCGCGTTCATGGGCATCAGCAACGGCGCATGGAACGTGTTCATGCTGCAGCTCGGCGCCGGTACGCCGCCCGTCAACCTGACGAACAGCACGGGTGCCACGCGCAACGAGGATCCGAAGTTCAGCGCCGACGGCAAGACGCTCGTGTTCAAGCAGAACGGCGACGTCAAGCAGGCGACGCTGTCGTACACGAGCGCGGGCCCGGTGTTCACGTCGGTCGTGAGCCTGACGAACGCACCGGCCGGCGCCGAGTATTCGATGCCGTATCTCGCGCCCGATTCGAGCGCCGTGTACTACGCGACGGGCACCGGCGCGAACATGGGGCTGATGAAGCGCACGCTCGCGACCGGCGCGACCGCGACGTTCGACAATCCGGCCGGGCTGCAGACGTACTACCCGATCGTGCGTGCGGACGGCATGGTGTTCTACGCGCGCTGGAAAGACAGCGGCCAGGCCGACCAGATCTATACGAAGACCGCCGACCCGGCATCGACGCCGAACGCGTTGCCGATCAACGACTGCGTGAGCAACAACTCCGATCCGGCACCGGTGAACGGCACGAACTACGTGTTCTTCTCGTCGACGACGGCGGGCGGTTATCAGCTCTACGTCGGTGACGTGACGACCGGCCAGCGCTGGAGCCTGTCGCCATTCGGCGTGAATGCCGACACGACGAAGGCCAAGCTCGGGGCGAGCTATTACGGCGGCCCGGCCGGCGCGCAGCCGGTGCTGCTGTCGCAGGGGCATCCGGCCGCTGCGTCGGCGAGCTACAACGCGTCGCTCACGCCGGACAAGGCGTTCGACGGCAACACCACGGGCACGCGCTGGGATTCGCCGGAAGGCGCCGGTGCCGGTTCGCAATGGATCTCCGTGGATCTCGGCGCGGCGAAGCGCATCGATCACGTCGATCTGTACTGGGATGCGGGTGCGCTCGTTTATCAGATCCAGACATCGAACGACAACGTCAACTGGACGACGATCTATTCGACGAGCAACGGCGGTTCATATACCCACGTCACGCTGCCGAATCTCAACGGCAGCGGTCGTTACGTGCGGATGCTCGGCACGAAGCGCGCGACGCAGTGGGGTTATTCGCTGTACGAAATGCAGGTGTGGGGATCGTAAGCGCAAGGAAAAAACGGCCTTTTAGGCCGTTTTTTTTCATGCGCCAATCACAGCGACGCTCACGCATGCAGCACGTGCGCGGGAAAGGCGGGGCTGGCGCTCGCCGCACCTTGCGCGAGCGGCGCGACCTGCTTGCGGCGTTCGCGGGTCGGCGCGACGCCGAACGCGTCGCGATAGCTCTTGCTGAAATGGCACGCCGACTGGAACCCGCACGCCATCGTGATGTGCATGATCGACATGTCGGTCTGCAGCAGCAGTTCGCGCGCCCGGCGCAGCCGCAGCGTCAGGTAGTAGTGTGTCGGCGTCATGCCGAGGTGTTCGCGGAACAGGCGCTGCAGTTGCCGCTGCGACATGTTCGCGAGCCGCGCGAGCTCCTCGCGCGACAGCGGCTCCTCGATGTTGTTCTCCATCAGCGAAATCACTTCGAACAGCGACTTGTTCGCCGAGCCGAGGCGCGCGACGAGCGGCATGCGTTGCTGCGCGCTCGTGTCGCGCACGTGTTCGACGATGAACTGCTCGGCGATCTGCGTGACGCGCGCGGTGCCCACGCGCGCGGCGATCAGGTTCAGCATCATGTCGAGCGGTGCGACGCCGCCCGTGCACGTGATGCGGTCGCGGTCGATCACGAACAGTTCCTTCAGGAAGCGCGTATCCGGAAACTCCTCCTTCAGCGCCGACATGTTCTCCCAGTGGATCGCGCATGCGTAGCCCGCGAGCAGCCCCGACTTCGCGAGCGCATACGTGCCCGTGCACAGGCTGCCGAGCGGGATGCCCGCGCGTGCGAAGCGGCGCAGCGTCGACAGATGGGCGGGCGTGGTCGCGCGTTGCACGTCGACGCCGCCGCACACGAACACGATGTCGGGCTGCCCCACGCACTCGGCCGGGCCCGTATCGACCGTCAGGCCGTTGCTCGCGGTGACCGGGCCGCCTTCCGGGCTGATGACCGACCAGCGGTAGAGCGGCTGGCCGCTCAGGTAGTTCGCCATCCGAAGCACCTCGATCGCATTGGTGAACGCGATCATCGTGAAATTCGGTAACGGCATGAACGCGAAGTGGGACAGCGACGCTGTGCGGTCGGGGGACATGGGGAGCTTCCTGAAATCTCTAATAGCTATAGGCCCGGGGCACGGATCGGGCTGCGGTATTGTGTGAGCCAGCGCAACAAGCGTGCCATACGGCTAAACCCTAGCTCCATACGTTGTATGGCTGAAAGCCGCATGCTGCACTGCACCGTATTCGTGAGGCAGTGCACCCCGACCGGGCGGCAATCGCACCGACGGCGTGCCTGTTCATAGGTGAACCGTCGACGGCGATTTGCTTGGTCATCCGAAAAAGCACGACCGGTCACTTGTATAAAACGGACGCGGATGGCGGAAAAGGCAAAGAACGCGTCTAAATTCATCAATCCGCCGAAAATCCGAACGACAAGAATAGAGCCGTCGGCAGCCTTGTACGGGACGAGCGGGAAACCCAGGCAGGGCGGGCCTTGAGCTTCGGTTTCAGCCCCTTATTCTTCGTCACGGACGCACTATGTCGAACACCCAGCCTTTCTTCTCGCAGTCCCTTGCCGAGCGCGACGCGCCGGTGCGCAGCGCCATCCTGAAGGAACTCGAGCGTCAGCAGTCGCAGGTCGAGCTGATCGCGTCGGAAAACATCGTGTCGCGAGCCGTGCTCGAGGCGCAGGGCTCGGTGCTGACCAACAAGTACGCGGAAGGCTATCCCGGCAAGCGCTACTACGGTGGCTGCGAGTTCGCGGACGAAGTCGAGGCGCTGGCGATCGAGCGCGTCAAGCAGATCTTCAATGCCGGTTATGCGAACGTGCAGCCGCACTCGGGCGCGCAGGCGAACGGTTCGGTCATGCTCGCGCTGGCCAAGCCGGGCGACACGGTGCTCGGCATGTCGCTGGATGCCGGCGGCCACCTGACGCACGGCGCGAAGCCGGCGCTGTCGGGCAAGTGGTTCAACGCGGTCCAGTACGGCGTGAACCGCGACACGATGCTGATCGACTACGACCAGGTCGAAGCGCTCGCACACGAACACAAGCCGAACCTGATCATTGCCGGCTTCTCGGCATACCCGCGCGCGCTCGACTTCGCGCGCTTCCGCGCGATCGCCGACAGCGTCGGCGCGAAGCTGATGGTCGACATGGCGCACATCGCCGGCGTGATCGCCGCGGGCCGCCACGCGAACCCGGTCGAGCATGCGCACGTCGTCACGTCGACCACCCACAAGACGCTGCGCGGCCCGCGCGGCGGCTTCGTGCTGACCAACGACGAGGACATCGCGAAGAAGATCAACTCGGCCGTGTTCCCCGGCCTGCAGGGCGGCCCGCTGATGCACGTGATCGCCGGCAAGGCGGTGGCGTTCGGCGAAGTGCTGCACGCGGACTTCAAGACCTACATCGACAACGTGCTCGCGAACGCCCAGGCGCTCGGCGAAGTGCTGAAGGCGGGCGGCGTCGATCTCGTGACCGGCGGCACCGACAACCACCTGCTGCTGGTCGACCTGCGCCCGAAGGGCCTGAAGGGCGCGCCGGTCGAGCAGGCGCTGGAGCGTGCGGGCATCACCTGCAACAAGAACGGCATTCCGTTCGACACCGAGAAGCCGACCGTCACGTCGGGCATCCGCCTCGGCACGCCGGCCGGCACGACGCGCGGCTTCCGCGTCGCGGAGTTCCGCGAGGTGGGCCGCCTGATCCTGGAAGTGTTCGACGCGCTGCGCGCGAACCCGGAAGGCGACCACGCGACCGAACAGCGCGTGCGCCGCGAGATCTTCGCGTTGTGCGAACGCTTCCCGATCTATTGATCCGACCGACCCGACAATACTGGAGCTACTCATGAGCACGCTGCATCAAGACAGCATCATCATCGACGGTCTGAACATCTCGAAGTTCGAGAAGCCGGTGTTCGAAGACATGCGCCGCGGCGGCATCACGGCCGCGAACTGCACGGTGTCGGTCTGGGAGAACTTCACGAAGACCGTCGACAACATCGGCGTGATGAAGAAGAAGATCCGCGACAACAGCGAGCTGCTGACGCTGGTGCGCACGACGGAAGACATCTTCCGCGCGAAGAAGGAAGACAAGACCGGCGTGATCCTCGGCTTCCAGAACGCGCATGCGTTCGAGGACAACATCGGCTACATCGAGGCGTTCGCCGACATGGGCGTGCGCGTCGTGCAGCTCTGCTACAACACGCAGAACCTGGTCGGCACCGGCTGCTACGAGCGTGACGGCGGCCTGTCGGACTTCGGCCGCGAAGTGATCACCGAGATGAACCGCGTCGGCATCATGGTCGACCTGTCGCATGTGGGCGGCAACACGTCGTCGGAAGCGATCGCGTTCTCGAAGAAGCCGGTGTGCTATTCGCACTGCCTGCCGTCGGGCCTGAAGGAGCATCCGCGAAACAAGAGCGACGAACAGCTGAAGGAGATCGCCGACGCGGGCGGCTTCGTCGGCGTGACGATGTTCGCGCCGTTCCTGAAGCGCGGGATCGAAGCGAACATCGACGACTACATCGAGGCGATCGACTACGTCGTCAACCTGATCGGCGAGGACGCGGTCGGCATCGGCACGGATTTCACGCAGGACTACGCGAAGGAATTCTTCGACATGCTGACGCATGACAAGGGTCGTTATCGCCAGCTGACGAACTTCGGCAAGGTGATCAACCCCGACGGCATCCGCACGATCGGCGAATTCCCGAACCTGACCGCCGCGATGGAACGCCACGGCTGGAAGGAGTCGCGCATCCGCAAGATCATGGGCGAGAACTGGGTGCGCGTGTTCAAGGACGTGTGGGGCGCGTAAGCGCCGCGAACGCCGGACCGCCTCACCCGCAGCGATTCAACAACAAAAATCGGGACGTGCCCGCGCAAGCCGCGCGGGCACGCGGACGATGTCGCGCCCGCGCATTGAGCCGCGCGACCCATTTCCTCACGGAGTCACCACGATGCAACCGCAACTGCCGATCAACGTCGATCCCGATACCGGCGTCTGGACCACCGACGCGCTGCCGATGCTGTACGTGCCGCGCCACTTCTTCACGAACAATCACGTCGCGGTCGAGGAAGCGCTCGGCGTCGAAGCGTATGCCGAGATCCTCTACAAGGCCGGCTACAAGTCCGCTTACCACTGGTGCGACAAGGAAGCGAAGCTGCACGGCCTGACCGGCATGGCCGTGTTCGAACACTACCTGAAGCGCCTGTCGCAGCGCGGCTGGGGCCTGTTCTCGATCATCGAGGCCGACCCGGCGAGCGCCCGCGCGAAGATCGAACTGCGCCACTCGTCGTTCGTGCTCCAGCAGCCGGGCAAGGAAGGCAAGCTCTGCTACATGTTCGCGGGCTGGTTCGCGGGCGCGATGGACTGGGTCAACGACACGACGCCGGAAGGCAAGGGCGCGCCGCGCGCGTTCTCGAAGGAAGTGCAGTGCGCGGCCGAGCATCACGACCACTGCATCTTCGAAGTGTCGCCGATCGCGCACTGACGCATTGATTCACTGAAGCAGAACAACACCCGCAACACGAGACATTCGAACGCCAGAGGTCGCCAGCGATGCGTTATCCCCACCTGTTCAAACCCATGCAGCTGAACCAGCTGACGCTGCGCAACCGGATCGTCAGCACCGCGCATGCGGAGGTGTATGCCGAGCCGGGCGGCCTGCCGGGCGACCGCTATATCCGCTACTACGAAGAGAAGGCGAAGGGTGGCGTCGGCCTCGCGATCTGCGGCGGGTCGAGCCCGGTGTCGATCGACAGCCCGCAGGGCTGGTGGAAGTCGGTGAACCTGTCGACCGACAAGATCATCGATCCGCTCACGCGCCTCGCCGACACGATGCACAAGCACGGCGCGAAGATCATGATCCAGGCGACGCACATGGGCCGCCGCTCGTCGTTCCACGGCGAGCACTGGCCGCACCTGATGTCGCCGTCGGGCGTGCGCGAACCCGTGCACCGCGGTAACGCGAAGATCATCGAGATCGAGGAAATCCGCCGCATCATCGGCGATTTCGCGGCGGCCGCGAAGCGCGTGAAGGCGGCCGGCATGGACGGCATCGAAATCTCGGCCGCGCACCAGCACCTGATCGACCAGTTCTGGAGCAAGCGTTCGAACCACCGCACCGACGAATGGGGCGGCAGCCTGGAAAACCGCCTGCGCTTCGGTATCGAAGTGCTGACGGCCGTGCGCGAGGCGGTCGGCAAGGATTTCTGCGTCGGCCTGCGCATGTGCGGCGACGAATTCCACGAGGACGGCCTCGATCACGAAGCGCTGAAGGAAATTGCGCAGGCGATGTCGGAGACGGGCCTGATCGATTACCTGAGCGTGGTCGGCTCGGGCGGCGACACGCACAACACGATCGCGAACTGCATGCCGCCGATGGCACTGCCGCCGGAGCCGTTCGTGCACCTCGCGGCCGGCATCAAGTCGGTCGTGAAGATTCCGGTGATGCATGCGCAGAGCATCCGCGACGCGGGCCAGGCCGAGCGCCTGCTCGCGACCGGCATGATCGACCTGGTTGGCATGACACGCGCGCAGATCGCCGATCCGCACATGGTGATCAAGATCCGCGACGGCCGCGAAGACGAAATCAAGCAGTGCGTCGGCGCGAACTACTGCATCGACCGCCAGTACAACGGCCTCGACGTGCTGTGTATTCAAAACGCCGCGACGTCGCGCGAAGCGACGATGCCGCACATCATCGAGAAGTCGCGCGGCCCGAAGCGCAAGGTCGTGGTGGTCGGCGCGGGCCCGGCGGGCCTCGAGGCGGCGCGTGTCGCGAAGCTGCGCGGCCACGACGTGGTGCTGTTCGAGAAGAACGCCGAAGTGGGCGGCCAGGTGATGATCGCCGCGAAGGCGCCGCAGCGCGAACAGATGTCGGGGATCATCCGCTGGTTCGACATGGAAACGAAGCGCCTCGGCGTCGATCGCCGCCTCGGCGTGGCGGCCGACGAGAAGATGATCATGGCCGAGAAGCCGGACATCGTCGTGCTCGCCACCGGCGGTTCGAGCTTCACGTGGCAGGTGCCGGGCTGGGGCGTGGCCGAGGGCCTCGCCGTCAGCTCGTGGGACATCCTGACCGGCAAGGTCGAGCCGAAGCAGAACGTGCTGCTGTTCGACGGCGTGAGCACGCATGCCGGCGCGGGCGTGGCCGACTTCATGGCGAGCCGCGGCTCGAAGGTCGAGGTCGTCACGCCGGACGTGAAGGTCGCCGACGATTGCGGCGGCACGACGTTCCCGATCTTCTATCGCCGGCTGTATGCGTTCGGCGTGATCCCGACGCCGAACACGATGCTCGATCGCGTCTATGAAGAGGACGGCAAGCTGATCGCCGTGCTGCGCAACGAGTACACGGAAGAACTCGAAGAACGCGCCGTCGACCAGGTGGTGATCGAGAACGGTTCGTCGCCGAACGACGAGCTGTACTGGAAGCTCAAGCCGGAATCGGTGAACCGCGGCCAGATCGATCCGCACACGCTGTTCGCGGCCGAGCCGCAGCCGTGCCTGTCGGAAGAACTCGGCAACGGCCGTTTCCTGCTGTTCCGTGTCGGCGACTGCATCTCGATGCACAACGTCCACGGTGCGATCTACGACTCGCTGCGTCTCGTGAAGGATTTCTAAAAGATGAACCCGTCCTTCCTCATTACCGCCCTGTTGTGGCTGTCGGTGGCGGGGCTCGCGTTCGCGGTCGCGAAGCGCTCGTCATACTGGCGGCTCGGCCGCGCCACGGCGCCCGGCGCGTTCGGCGTCGCGAACCTGTTCGCGATCCCGAAGCGTTATTTCGTCGACCTGCACCACGTGGTCGCCCGCGATCCGTACATCGCGAAGACCCACGTCGCGACGGCCGGCGGCGCGATCGGCGCGCTCGCGCTGGTATTCATCAACTACGGCCTCGCGATCTACTCGCCGTGGCTCGACAAGCTGATCTTCCTCGCGGCGCTCGCGATGCTGGTCGGTGCGGTGTTCGTGTGGCGCCGGCGCGCGGCGAAGGACGTGCCCGCACGGTTGTCGAAAGGCCCGTGGAATACGCTGCCCTGGCTGCTCGGCTCGTTCGCGCTCGGCCTCGTGCTGTTCATGCTGGTGCCGACCGGCGCGATGTCGGGCGCGTTCGCGGTGCTCTGCGCAGTGCTGATCGGTGTCGGCGCATTCACGATGACGGTCGGCGCCGCGAAGGGCGGCCCGATGAAGCATGCGATCGCCGGCCTGCTGCACCTTGCCTTCCACCCGCGACAGGAACGCTTCGCGGCCACCCGTGAATCGTTCACGGGCAACGGCACGGCCACGCCGCCGACCGCGCTGAAGCTGCCGGACATCGAGCATCAGGAGTACGGCGTCGAGAAGCCGGTCGAATTCCGCTGGAACCAGCTGCTGAGCTTCGACGCGTGCGTGCAGTGCGGCAAGTGCGAAGCCGCGTGCCCCGCGTTCGCGTCGGGCCAGCCGCTGAACCCGAAGAAGCTGATCCAGGATCTCGTCGTCGGGATGGCGGGCGGCACCGATGCGGCATACGCGGGCAGTCCTTCGCCGGGCCTCGCGGTCGGCCAGCATCGCGGCGAGCCGAACGGCCCGATCGTGTCCGGCCTGATCGAGGAGCAGACGCTGTGGTCGTGCACGACCTGCCGCGCATGCGTGCAGGAATGCCCGATGCTGATCGAGCACGTCGACGCGATCGTCGACATGCGCCGCAACCGCACCCTGGTGCACGGCACGGTGCCCGGCAAGGGCCAGGAAGTGCTCGCGAACCTGCGCGAGACGGGCACGATGGGCGGCTACGACACGGCCGCGCGCTACGACTGGTCGGTCGACCTGAGCGCGCCCGTCGCGCAGCCCGGCAAGCCGGTCGACGTGCTGTTCGTCGCGGGTGAGGGTGCGTTCGACATGCGCTACCAGCGCACGCTGCGCGCGTTCGTCAAGGTGCTGAACAAGGCGGGCGTCGACTACGCGGTGCTCGGCTCGACCGAAACCGATACGGGCGACGTCGCACGCCGGCTCGGCGACGAAGCGACGTTCCAGCAGATGGCGAAGCGCCTGATCGGCACGCTCGGCACGCTGTCGTACAAGCAGATCGTGACGGCCGACCCGCACGTGATGCACAGCCTGCGCAACGAATACCGTGCGCTCGGGCTGCGCGTGACGGTCAAGCATCACACGACGTTTCTCGCCGAACTGGCCGACAGCGGCAAGATCGCGCCGAAGGCCGTCGAAGCATTGCGCGAGAAGCGCACCACGTATCACGACCCGTGCTACCTCGGCCGCTACAACGGCGAGACGGAAGCGCCGCGCAAGCTGCTGAAGACGATCGGCATCCAGGTCGTCGAGATGGAGCGCAACGGCATGCGCGGCCGCTGCTGCGGCGGTGGCGGCGGTGCGCCGCTGACCGACATTCCCGGCAAGCAGCGCATTCCCGACATCCGCATCGCCGACGCGCGCACGATCGGCGCGGACGTGGTCGCGGTTGCCTGCCCGAACTGCACGGCGATGCTCGAAGGCGTCGTGGGCCCGCGCCCCGACGTGCTCGACGTGGCCGAACTCGTCGCCGCCTCGCTGGAGTGAATCGATGAACACGATCAAACGAATCGATCCGCGCCGGCCGTTCATCATCACGGCCGCGGGCCTGAAGCGCATCACGCTCGGCGAGGAAGGCAGCGCCGATGCGAGCGCCGCGCACTGGTCGGCGCACGGACATGGCGCAGCGGCCGCGAAGCCGCGCCGCGCGGTGCAGGACCCGAAGCACGTGATGCTGGTGGTGGCGCACGGTGAACGGGGCGCGCTCGACGATCATTCGCGGCAGGCGATCGCCGCCGCCGCATTGCTCGCCGATGCCCAGACCGAAGTCGCGCTGCTCGCGTTCGGCGAACTGAAGGACGACGTGGCCGAACTGGGCGTCGACAAGCTGCTCGAGTTGACCGGCTTCGATCGCCGCACGTTCGATCCCGAAAGCGAACTGCAAGCATTGCAGGCCTGTGTGGCCGCACTCGCGCCGAAACACGTGTTCATGCCCGACAACGCGACGGGCGACGGCGATCTCGGCCGGCGTTACGCGGCGGCCGCCGGCGCGAGCGTCGCGACCCACGTCGTCGAGATCGACGCGAAGCATGTCGGCGTGTATGCGCAGGCCGGGCGCGCCTTCGCCACCCGTGCGCTGCCCGACGTGGTCCTGCTCGCGCAGAACGCGGTGGACGCGAAGCTGCCGTTCGTCGGCGCGGGCGAGCGTCTTGCTGCCGACTTCATCCGCCCGGCCCATGACGCCGCCCAGCCGTATCGCGATCTCGGCCTCGATGAAATCGACGCTGCCCAGGTCGCGCTCGAGGAAGCCGATTTCATCGTGTCGGCCGGCAACGGCGTATCCGACATCGGCGCGTTCGAGCGGCTGGCCGGCGTGTTCGGCGCGGCGATCGGCGCCAGCCGCGTCGCGGTCGACAACGGTCACTTCACGCGCGACAAGCAGGTCGGCGCGACCGGCAAGACGGTCGAGGCGAGCGTGTATATCGCGTTCGGCATCTCGGGCGCGGTGCAGCACCTGCAGGGGATCAAGGACTGCCGCCACGTGATCGCGGTGAACCTCGACGGCAGCGCACCGATCGCGAAACGCGCGAACCTGACGGTGGTCGGCGATGCGCAGGCGACGATCGCCGCGCTGATCGAGCAGGTGCAGGCCGCGCGCGCCGCGCGTGGAGAATCGCCGGCCGCGGTCGGCACCCGTGAACCGGAAGGAGTCGCCGCATGAACGCCCCCCGTCCCTTGCAACGCATCGCGGTGCTCGTGTCCGTCGGCCGTCATCCGGTCAGCGGCGTCGCGCGCTACAGCCGCAACGACGCGGCCGCGCTCGAAACCGGCCGCCAGCTCGCCGAGCAGCATCGCGCGACGCTCGACGTGATCCACGCCGGCGATCCCGCGAGCGCGGCGCTTGCCGAATATCTCGCGCTCGGCGCACGGGAGGTCGAGGTGCTGGCCTGCCGCGATAGCGACGATGCCGTCCACGCGCTCGCCGCGCGTATCGACGGCTACGACCTCGTGCTGACCGGCACGCGCGCCGAGGGCGCGTACGACACCGGCATGCTGCCGTATCGCATCGCCGCGGCGCTCGGCTATCCGCTGGTCGGCTCGGCCGTCGACGTGACGGTCGAGGGCGGCCGTGCGGCGGTCCGGCAATTTTTGCCGAAAGGGCTGCGGCGGCGCGTGGACGCGGCACTGCCGGCCGTTGTCGCCGTCCACCCGCTCGCGAATGCGGAGCCGCGTTATGCGTATGCGCGGCTGCGCGCCGGGGCGATCCGGCCCGCGCTCGCGGCGCCTGGCGCGGACGCCGACGCGGCTGCGTGGACGGTCGGCCCGGTCGAGCGTAAACCCGTAAAGCTGGTCGCCGCCGAGAAGCGCTCCGGGCATGCCCGGATGCTGTCCGCGACGACGACCGAAAGCCGTGGCGGCAACGTCGTAAATGAAGGGAGTTCGGTCGAAAAAGCACAAGTGATCCTCGCGTATTTGCGCGAGCATCAGCTCATCGACTACTGATTTTGATGCCTGTCGGCAAGAACCCAGGGATGCAAGGAATCCGGAGCAAACGATGAAAGTATCGGCAGACATTCGTGCATTGATCGAGCGGCGCAAGGAAGGTTACAGCCTCGAAGCGCCGTTCTACACGAGCGAGGACATCTTCGCGCTCGACATGGAGGCGATTTTCCGCCAGCACTGGATCCAGGTGGCGGTCGAGCCGGACATTCCCGAGCCGGGCGACTACGTGACCGTGGAGCTGGGGAGCGATTCGATCCTGATCGTGCGTGACGACGACATGGCGATCCGCGCGTTCCACAACGTGTGCCGTCACCGCGGCGCGCGCCTGTGCAACGAGGACAAGGGCTCGGTCGGCAACATCGTGTGCCCGTACCACAGCTGGACCTACAACCTGACGGGCCAGCTGATGTTCGCCGAGCACATGGGCGAGAAGTTCGACCGCTGCAAGCACAGCCTGAAGTCGGTGCACGTCGAGAACCTCGCGGGCCTGATCTTCATCTGCCTCGCCGACGAGCCGCCGGTCGATTTCGCGCAGCTGCGCGCCGAGATGGAGCCGTACCTGCTGCCGCACGACCTGCCGAACACGAAGATCGCCGCGCAGATCGACATCATCGAGGAAGGCAACTGGAAGCTCACGATGGAGAACAACCGCGAGTGCTATCACTGCGTCGCGAACCATCCGGAGCTCACCATCTCGCTGTACGAATACGGTTTCGGCTACCAGCGTTCCGACGCCAACGCGGAAGGCATGGATGCGTTTGCGGAAACCTGCGTGCGGCGCGGCAAGGAGTGGGCCGAGATGGGCCTGCCGTCCGCCGAGATCGAGAAGCTGCTCGACGTGACGGGTTTCCGCACGCAGCGCCTGCCGCTCGATCGCCACGGCGAATCGCAGACGCTCGATGCGAAGGTCGCGTCGAAGAAGCTGCTCGGCGGCTTCGACAAGGCCGACCTCGGCGGGCTGTCGTTCTGGACGCAGCCGAACTCGTGGCACCACTTCATGAGCGATCACATCGTGACGTTCTCGGTGATCCCGCTGTCGGCCGGCAAGACGCTCGTGCGCACGAAGTGGCTCGTGCACAAGGATGCGAAGGAAGGCATCGACTACGACGTGAAGAACCTCACGGCCGTGTGGAACGCGACCAACGACCAGGATCGCGCGCTCGTCGAGTTCTCGCAGCGCGGCGCGACCAGCAGCGCGTACGAGCCGGGCCCGTATTCGCCGTTCACGGAAGGTCTCGTCGAAAAATTCTCGGCCTGGTACATCGGCCGGCTCGCCGAAAAAACCGGCGCGTAGTACCCAGCACTGAAGCGGAGTTACAGATGATGCGAGATGCGGCCAATTTCGAGCCGGTGGACAGCCGGGTCACACGCCCGGCGTTCTGGAACGCCCTTCCCGAGCGCTGGACGAGCGACGTCGAGGAAACGCTGGTGTGTTGCCACGTGCGGCAGGAAACGCACGACGTGAAGAGTTTCTTCTTCCGTTCGCCGCAGGGCCGCTCGTTCTCGTTCGAGCCCGGGCAGTTCCTCACGCTCGAGCTCGACATCGACGGCGAAACGATCAACCGCTGCTACACGATCTCGTCGTCGCCCGCGCGGCCGCACACGGTGTCGATCACGGTGAAGCGCGTGCCGGGCGGCAAGGTGTCGAACTGGCTGCACGACAACCTGCAGCCGGGTGCGCCGGTGCGCGTACTCGGCCCGGCCGGCGAATTCACGTGCGCACGACATCCGGCGCGCAAGTACCTGTTCCTGTCGGCGGGCTCGGGCGTCACGCCGCTGATGTCGATGAGCCGCGCGCACCACGATCTCGCCGAGGATCGCGACATCCTGTTCGTGCACAGCGCACGCACGCCGGACGACATCATCTTCGCGCGCGAGCTCGACCTGATCGCGTCGAACCACACGAATTTCCGCACGTCGTTCGTCGTCGAGCGCGTCGGCGCGCGCACCAACTGGCCGGGCGTCACGGGCTTCCTGACGCTGCCGCTGCTGAAGCTGATCGCACCGGATTTCATGGAGCGCGAGATCTTCACGTGCGGCCCCGCGCCGTACATGAAGGCCGTGCGCGACCTGCTCGACGAAGCCGGTTTCGATCGCAAGCAGTATCACGAGGAGAGCTTCTCGTTCGAAACGCTCGCGCAGACCGCAAGCGACGAACTGCTCGCCGATCTTGCCCCGCCCGCCGAAGGCGCCGACACCGATACGAAGCAGTACACGGTCAGCTTCGCAAAGAGCAATCGCGAGATTTCATGCGGCTCGGAGCAGCACGTGCTGGATGCGGCGCGCCAGTCCGGCGTGCGGCTGCCGGCCTCGTGCACGCAGGGCATGTGCGGCACCTGCAAGGTGAAGCTCGTGTCGGGGCAGGTTGAAATGAAGCACAACGGCGGTATCCGCCAGCGCGAGATCGACCAGGGGATGGTGCTGCTGTGCTGCAGCAAGCCGCTGTCGGATCTCGTGATCGACAAGTAGTCGAAACTCGCCATCGGCTGTCCGGGCGCGTCGCGTCCGGACAAGCATCCGTCGGAAAACAACGATACCGCGGATTTGTGGTTGAAGAACCTAGAGAGACAACGCGCACGGTGCGCATTTCAAGGAGATCGACCATGAAGCTGTTCGGAAAACTGATGTGGACCGGCGCACTGTCGGCGATGGTGGCACTGAGCGCATCGGCGCTCGCCGATACGAAGCCCACGCTGAAGATCGGTTACGTCGAAGGCTGGGACGACAGCGTGGCGACGTCGAACGTCGCGGCGCGCGTGATCGAGAAGAAACTCGGCTATGAGGTGAAGCTCGTGCCGGTCGCTGCAGGCATCATGTGGCAGGGCGTCGCGCGCGGCGATCTCGATGCGACGCTGTCCGCGTGGCTGCCGGTCACGCACGGCTCGTACTGGGACGAGTACAAGGCCAAGGTCGTCGACCTCGGCGCGAATTTCCCCGATGCGAAGATCGGCCTGATCGTGCCCGCGTACGTGAAGGCGAAGAGCATCGACGACCTGAATGCCGAAAAAAGCAGCTTCGGCGGCCGGATCGTCGGTATCGACGCAGGTGCGGGCGTGATGCGCAAGACCGACGACGCGATCAAGAGCTACGGGTTGAACTACACGCTGATGCCGAGCTCGGGCAGCGCGATGACGGCCGAGCTGTCGCGCTCGGTCGGCGCGAACAAGCCGGTGATCGTGACCGGCTGGGCGCCGCACTGGATGTTCGCGAAGTGGAAGCTGCGCTTCCTCGAGGATCCGAAGAAGGTGTTCGGCGGCGCGGAGCACGTCGACAGTGTCGTGAACCCGCAGCTCGAAACGAAGGCCAAGCCGGTCGTTGCGTTCCTGAAAAAATTCCAGTGGAAGCCGGGCGAGATCGACAGCGTGATGCTCGCGATCCAGAACGGCTCGAAGCCGGAAGCGGCTGCCGATGCATGGATTGCAGCGCATGCGGACCGCGTGAATTCGTGGACGGAAGGCGCGCAATAAGCCGCCACGATTCGCCGCAATAAAAAGACGAAGAGACAGTCCGGGATTGATCGGCAGGATAGCGAAATAATTGCACTGCGATGCGATCATATCCCGGAATTATTTTTTTGATTCTGCAAGAAAGCCGGTATGTTGTTACACTACGGCCCTTGTGCGGAGTCATCACAGGAGGAATTGGATGAGTCAGGCAGGACTGCGTGCGAACAGCACCAGTGATGTTGAGGCAACCATCTCACATGATTCGACGGGCCACACGCTGCATCGTGGCCTGACTTGGAAAGACGCTTTTTGGGTAACGAGCGGCGTGCCGGCAGGCGTGCTGTTCACGATCGGCGGCGTATGCGCGACGATCGGCCAGCCCGCGTGGGCGATCTGGATCGCCGCGATCACGATGGGGCTGATTCAGAGCGCGACTTATGCGGAAATATCGGGGCTATTTCCCCATAAATCGGGCGGCGCGTCCGTATATGGCGCGATCGGCTGGGTCCGTTACAGCAAGCTGATTGCCCCGGTTTCCGTGTGGTGCAACTGGCTCGCGTGGTCGCCGATGCTCGCGCTCGGCTGCGGCCTCGCGGCGAGCTATGCGCTCACGAGTCTCTTTCCCGCCGACGCGGCGGTGCTGCACTGGCAGCTCAAGGTTGCGGATCTCGGGTTCATCAAGCCGGGTCTGTCCCTGCGGATCAATGCGACGTTCATCATCGCGACGATCCTGCTTCTCATCACGTTCAAGCTTCAACACAGCGGTGCATCGAAGGCGGCGCGCACGCAGCGCATTCTCGGCATCGCGTCGCTCACGCCGCTGTTGATCGTCGGCATCGTGCCGTTCGTCACGGGCGACGTGCCGATGTCGAACCTGCTCCCGCTGCTGCCGCTCGGTCACGACGCACAGGGCAATCTCACGACCGCGACGTTCGGCTCGTGGAACGGGCAGGGCGTCACGATGGCGCTCGGCGCGATGTTCATGGCCGGCTGGGCGTCGTATGGTTTCGAGACGGCCGTCTGCTACACGCGCGAATTCCGCGACCCGCGTCGCGATACCGCCAAGGCGATCTTCTGGTCGGGCGCGCTGTGCCTCGTCGTGATGACGCTCGTGCCGATGGCGTTCCAGGGTGCGCTCGGCACGCAGGCGATGCTCGATCCGTCGATCGGCGACGGCACCGGCGTCGCGGCCGCGATGGCGAAGATCGTCGGCGGCGGCGCGTGGGTCGCGAACGCGGTCGTCGTGATGCTGATGCTGTCGATCCTGCTGATCGTGATGACGTCGATGATGGGCTCGTCGCGCACGCTGTACCAGGCATCGGTCGACGGCTGGCTGCCGAAGTACCTGTCGCACGTGAACGAGCACGGCTCGCCCACGCGCGCGATGTGGACCGATCTCGGCTTCAACCTCGTGTTGCTGATGATGTCGGACTACATGACGGTGCTGTCGATCTCGAACGTCTGCTACATGCTGTTCGTATTCCTGAATCTTCAGTCGGGCTGGATTCACCGGATGGACCGCGGCAACTGGGATCGACCGTTCCGCTGCCCGACATGGCTGCTCGTTGCCGGCTCGATCTGCGGCTACGCGAACCTCGTCTATGTCGGCGCGGGCGCGAACCTGCAGGGCGAAGGCACGCTGCGCAACGGGCTGATCGCGATGCTGCTGATCGTGCCGGTGTTTCTCTATCGCCACTACTGGCAGGATCGCGGCCGGTTCCCTGCGCAGATGCAGCGCGACATGGAACTCGAGGTGCCGAAGCGAGCGATGTGGCTCAACCTGATGCCCTATGCGGCGCTGGTCGGGGCAGGGCTCACGATCTGGTTGTCGTATTACTTTGCGTGGGTGAAGTGAGCGGGTGGTGAGCAAGGCGACTCTTGCGCCGGACACGGAAACCGCACACGGGTCCGACGCGAGAGGAGCTGGTGCACTGCTTGCGCTTCACGATTGCCCGGCGCGCGTGCGTCAGGCCTGATCGAGGTACGAAACGAGCCGCCACGCGACTTGCGTGGTCTGTTGACGCATGCCGATCACGCGATCGAGAAGCGGAAGCGCTCTTGATTCGTGCACGATGATCGAAGGCAGGGTATCGCCCTTCAGGAACCGCCGTTCCGAGTCGCCGGCCTGGCCTTCCTTCAGCGCCGCACACCAGACGCCGTCTTCGGGGCAGCGTTCCCCGGTGCGAGCGACCGTTCCGATCGGCAGTCGAGTCGCGAGGGCTGCCGGTTGCGGCTCAGCCGAAGTCTTGTCCTGTACGCCGGCGAGCGGTAACCCCGTCGCCGGATCGAGGTGCTTCGCCTTCGCCATTTCGTTGATCATCGCGTCAGAAGGCTTTTGCGGAGGCGCGGCGGCATCCTGCTCCTTTTGCCACTGGAAGGTGCCGTCCCAGGGCGGGAGCTTGGCCGGCGGCAGAGGGACGATCTTGTCGATATCGGGAACCTTGGGGTTACGGCCATCGTTGCTGTTGATGAATTTGCCGATCACTTGATATCGTCTGGAGCGCTCAGGATCGTTCGAGAGCGACAGGTAATACAGCGTGTCGGATTTCGACGGCCCTCGAAATGCATTTTCCAGTGTAAACGCGCATTCGGTACTTCCGGCCTCGACGCCTTTCTGGAAGGTCTTCAGCGCCTCCGGGTATGCCCCGTCGGTCTTCAAGTCCAGTCCGAGCATCAAAGCGGCTTTCCCATAGCCTTGCGCCGTAGCGCATTCCCGCATTTGTTTTGCAATGGCAGGTGCATTGTCTCGTGGAGCGAGTAGTTCCCCAACGTAATACTGGGCCTGCGGGCTTCCCAAGTCAGCCGCTTTGCGAAAGTAACGCAACGATACGTCCGGATCCTGTTTCAGGCCGTACCCGATCTCGAGATAGTGGCCAATGTCATAGTATCCGGCGGGAATGCCTTGTTCGACGAGCTGTGCTGCAAGGTCCACGGATTCTTTCGGCGCGTTGGGCGAGTGGGCCAGCTCTTGCGAAATCAGGAGTTGAGCGTTGTTGTTCGCCTTGTAGTGGCCGTATGCTGCCGCGATCCGATAGTAACGGACGATATCGTCGAAGTCTTTTGGGCCGCTCTGTTTCTGCAGGTATCTGGCGTACTGGTACAGAAGGTCAGCTTTCGGATCAAGCGCCGGGAGATGATCAGCCTCATGCGCGCAGTTGAATGCGAGATTGGCGTGCACGGTGTTCAGATCGGGTAGCTGGGTCGATTGGGGCACGGGAGTATCCTTTTTCGAGCAGGCACAGACGAGTACGGCAAATGAAATAAGCAGTATGTATTTTTTCATCGATCAATCGTCGTAGGTGCGACTGTCAGAAGCTCTCGCGAATTTGACAAGCGATGCAAACGGAGCAAGCCCTTTGTCTTCGTTGATCTTGTTCTGGCCGAGAACCATGGTCCAGCCAGTGAAAGCGCTCGTGACATCATCGTGGGCGCCCTGGTTTTTGGTATGAAGCCCCCAAAGCTTCCTTCGCAACGGCTTCGTGACATCGCTGTTCTCGTGACAGATATTGAGCTCGCTATCGACGTTCATGCTTCGGATGTTCACGTTCGCCGAGCCCAGCGTCATGAATGCGTCGTCGACCGTCATCAGTTTGGCATGAACGTATACCGGCAACCAGTTGTCCGGGTGCGAGTCGTCGAACG
Organism: Burkholderia sp. AU4i; assembly: GCF_000466765.1. Lineage (NCBI taxonomy): Bacteria > Pseudomonadati > Pseudomonadota > Betaproteobacteria > Burkholderiales > Burkholderiaceae > Burkholderia > Burkholderia sp. AU4i. The sequence goes on from NZ_ASSI01000097.1 coordinate 26,835, forward strand.
GATTTGCTCCTTGAGACTGTATTTGCTGTAACGATGCCTGCTCTGCCGCGAGCTGTGACAAGAGGGAGTTCTGCTGCGCGGTGAACTGGTCGTCGACGACTTTCGGTGTTCGATCTTGATTTTGGGAATGATCGGTTCTAATATCCGCACTCATGAGCCCGACCTCTCCCAGCTCCCGCGACAGGGGCCGCCCACGCGAATTCGACACCGACGAGGTGATCGACGCGGCGGCACGCGTGTTCTGGGAGCAGGGGTATCACGCGACGTCGATCGACGCGTTGTGCGAGGCGACCGGTGTCTTTCGCGGCAGCCTGTACCGCACCTTCGGCGACAAGCACGGGTTGCTGGTCGCCGCGTTCGACCGCTATGCGGAAGGTGCGATCGCACGGCTCAAGGAGCGTCTCGCGGCGGATCTGCCGCCACGGCAGGCACTCAAGGCGGCGCTCCTGTACTACACGGAGATCGGTGCGCGCCTGTCGGAACGTCGCGGCTGCTTCATCACGAATTCGGCCGTCGAACTCCTGCCCGGCGACGACGCGCTGCGCCCGTACATCGAATCGACCCTGCTGCGCATTGGCTCGCAATTCAGCCTGGCCGTCGCGCGCGGCCAGCAGTCGGGCGATTTCGACCGGCATCTCGATCCGGAGGAGGTGGGCCGGTTCCTGTTGTGCCTGATCCAGGGCATGCGCGTGTTGGGCAAGTCGAGTGTATCGGAGGCGGAGCTCGCATCGATCGTCGAAATCGCGATGCGGGCACTGACCTGATTTTTTGGTTATTTTGAGAATGAATGGTTTCAAATGCGAGGCATACCGAGGCCCCGTATCGAGACCGTGAAGGGCAGGCAAACAGGGTAACGAACGCGATACGACACTGCCGCTGCGCGCAACCGTACCGGCATCGTTTTTCAATCAATTTGGGAATGATCAGTCATGAATGACGCAACACTCGCAACGCCTGCCGCGAACGCGTACGGGAAAGGCGTCGTCGCATGTGTGACCGCAACGATCCTGATGGGCGTGATGTTTCCGGTGATGACCGATGCGTTGCGGTACATCGATCCCTTTACGTTCACGTCGCTGCGCTACCTGATCGCCGGGATGTGCTTCCTCGTGTTGCTGCGGGTCGTCGAAGGGCCCGGTGCGTTTCGTTCCGCCGGAGAACCCGTGGCGCTCGCATGGCTGCTCGGATCGGTCGGCTTCTGCGGATTCGGGTCGTTCGTGTTCCTGGGCCAGCAGCTGGCCGGCGACGAGGGCGCGCTGACCGCATCGATCATGATGGCCACGCAGCCGATGATGGGGCTGCTGCTCAATGCGCTGGTGCGGCGCGTCGCGCCCGCGCCGGTGTCGGTGCTGTTCGTCGTCCTGTCCTTTACCGGCGTCGCGCTCGTCATCACGCGCGGCGACGTGATCGCCGCACTGCACGAACCGCAGCACTACGCGGCCAACGCACTGATCGTCGTCGGCGCGTTGTGCTGGGTCGTCTATACGTTCGGCGCAGCGCGGTTCACGAAATGGTCGGCACTGAAATACACGACCTTCACGACGTGGCTTGGACTGACCACGATCGTCGCAGTCAACCTGGTGCTGATCGCGACGCACCGGATCGCGGCACCGTCACTCGCCGCGGTGCATGCGGTGCTGCCGCATCTCGCATACATGGGGCCGGTGGCCGGCTTCGGCGCGATCCTGCTGTGGATGACGGGCAACCGGAACCTCGGGCCGATGAACGGCGTGCTGTTCATGGACGTCGTGCCCATCACGGCATTCATCGTATCCGCGGTCACGGGCGTCGTGCCCAACCGCGCGCAGATCCTGGGCGCCGCGCTGACGGGCGTGGCGCTGATCCTCAACAACCTCTATCTGCGACACCGGGCACGACGAATCGGCACGACGCGTGCGCGCGTGCCGTCGGCTTCCGCGTGACGGACGGCGAAGCCCGCCCGCTTACGAAAACACCACCGTCCGATCGCCGTTCAAAAACACCCGCCGCTCGATGAACGCCTTCACCGCACGCGCGAGCGTGATGCATTCGACGTCGCGCCCCACCGCGAGCAACTGCTCCGGACGCAGCGCATGATCGACGCGCTCGACGACCTGCTCGATGATCGGGCCTTCGTCGAGATC
>NZ_ASSI01000098.1:0-9157 GCF_000466765.1 Burkholderia sp. AU4i
GAGACCAGCCGTGAGCGCGCGCGACGCGATCCTCGCGCGGCTGCGCGCCGCCGCGCCGGGCGTCGCCGCCCCGTCCGGCCGCGCGCTCGACGCACGCATCGACACGCATTACGACACGCGCCGCTCGCAGGCCGGGACCGCGCACGATCCGCACACGCTCGCCCACACGATGCAGGCCGCGCTCACCGCGTCGCACTCGGACGTCTGGTGCGCGACCGGCGACGCATGGCCCGCGCAACTCGCCGCGCGGCTCGCCGAAGCCGGCGTGCGCCGGCTGCTGCTCGACCCGGCCCGCGCCGAATCCGCGGCACTCGCCCGCGCGCTGCCCGACACGGTCGCGCCCGTGCCGTTCGACCGGCCGATCGACGCGTGGAAGGCCGAGCTGTTCGACACGATCGACGCGGGCTTCACCGTCGCGCGTTCGGGCATCGCGGCCACCGGCACCGTCGTGCTCGCCCCCGATGCCGGCACGCCGCGCACGGTGTCGCTGGTGCCGCCGCTGCATGTCGCGCTCGTCCATGCGGGCACGCTGCATCCCGACCTGCACGCGGCCGTCCACGCGGAGCGCTGGCACGCCGGCATGCCGACCAACCTGGTGCTGGTGTCGGGCCCGTCGAAGACGTCCGACATCCAGCAGACGCTCGCCTATGGCGCACACGGCCCGCGCCGCCTGTGGGTCGTGATCGTCACCGATTCCGCCGCCCGGCCGGCTGCAATCGCCCGCGAGGACCTCCCGCAATGAGCGACCACACGCTGCAATTCGTCGCACCCGGCGACTTCAAGGCCCGCGCGCGCGCCGCGCTCGACGATCCCGCATTGCGCCGGAGCTTTCGCGGCGCGATGGACTTCCTGCAGGGCAAGCGCGCGACGCAGTTCCCCGACGACGCCGAGCTGCAGCAGCTGCGCGACCTCGGCGAAGCGGTGCGGCAACACGCGCTCGCGCAGTTGCCCGCGCTGCTCGAACGGCTGGAGACGAAGCTCACCGAGGCCGGCGTGCACGTGCACTGGGCCGAGACGGCCGCCGACGCGAACGCGATCGTGCTCGGCATCGCGCAGGCGAAGAAGGCGCGCCGCGTGATCAAGGGCAAGTCGATGGCGAGCGAGGAAATCGAGCTGAACCATTACCTCGCGGAGCACGGCGTCGACTGCATCGAATCCGACATGGGCGAATTCATCGTGCAGCTCGCGGGCGAGAAGCCGTCGCATATCGTGATGCCGGCGATCCACAAGACGCGCGGCGACATCGCCGAACTGTTCGAGGCGCACATCCCCGGCACGCGCTACACGGAAGACGTCGACGAGCTGATCCAGACCGGCCGGCGCGCCCTGCGGCGCGCGTTCGCCGAGGCGGACATCGGCCTGTCCGGCGTGAACTTCGCGGCGGCCGACACGGGCACGCTGTGGCTCGTCGAGAACGAAGGCAACGGCCGCCTGTCGACGACGGTGCCCGACACGCACGTCGCGATCATGGGGATCGAGAAGGTCGTCGAGAAACTCGAGCACATCGTGCCCTTGTCGAGCCTGCTCACGCGCTCGGCCACCGGCCAGGCGATCACGACCTACTTCAACCTGATCTCGGGCCCGCGCCGCGACGGCGAACGCGACGGCCCGCGCGAGCTGCATCTCGTGCTGCTCGACAACGGCCGCACGCAGGCCTATGCGGACGAACAGCTGCGCGCGACGCTGCAGTGCATCCGCTGCGGCGCGTGCATGAACCACTGCCCCGTCTACACGCGCATCGGCGGCCACGCGTACGGCACGACCTACCCGGGCCCGATCGGCAAGATCATCTCGCCGCACCTGCTCGGCCTCGACGCGACGGCCGACCTGCCGACCGCGTCGACGCTGTGCGGCGCATGCGGCGAGGTGTGCCCGGTGCGGATCCCGATCCCGCAACTGCTCGTGCGGCTGCGTACCGAGGCGAACCGCAAGCCTGACGAACCCGTCGCGCATCCGCTGCGCGGCCAGGGCGCGAACTACACCCGCGCGGAAGACCTCGTGTGGCGCTTCTGGTCGGGCGCGTTCGCGCATCCGCGCGCGTACCGCGCGTTCCGCTGGACCGCGACGCGCCTGCGTGCGCTGACACCCGCGAAACAGATGGGCTGGACGCAGCATCGCACGCCGCTCGAACCGGCACCGCGCAGCCTGTCCGACCTGCTGCGCGCACGCGGCCAGCCCGAGTAGCCCCCGCTTTACCCACCCATGCCCATAGATAGACAGACACAGATGGAGGAGACACCCATGCAGGTTTGGCACCAGATCTATACGCCGCTCGGCAGCCTCGGGCTGTCGGCGTTCGTCGCCGCAATCCCGATCATTTTCTTTTTCGTCGCACTGGCCGCGCTGCGGCTCAAGGGCCACGTCGCCGCGGCGATCACGCTGCTGCTGTCGCTCGGCGTCGCGATCCTCGCTTACGGGATGCCCGTGCCGCAGGCGCTCGCGGCGGCCGGCTTCGGCTTCGCATACGGCCTGTGGCCGATCGCGTGGATCATCGTCGCGGCCGTGTTCCTGTACAAGATCGTCGTGAAGACCGGCCAGTTCGACATCATCCGCGCGTCCGTGCTGTCGATCACCGACGACCAGCGCCTGCAGATGCTGCTGATCGGCTTCTCGTTCGGCGCGTTCCTCGAAGGTGCGGCCGGCTTCGGCGCGCCCGTCGCGATCACGGCCGCGCTGCTCGTCGGGCTCGGCTTCAAGCCGCTGCACGCGGCAGGACTGTGTCTGATTGCAAACACCGCGCCGGTCGCGTTCGGTGCGATGGGGATCCCGATCATCGTCGCCGGACAGGTGACGGGCATCGACCCGTTCCATATCGGCGCGATGGCCGGCCGCCAGTTGCCGCTGCTGTCGCTCGCGGTGCCGTTCTGGCTCGTGTTCATGATGGACGGGCTGCGCGGCGTGCGGCAGACGTGGCCGGCCGCGCTCGTCGCGGGCGGCAGCTTCGCGGTGACGCAGTACTTCACGTCGAACCACATCGGGCCCGAGCTGCCGGACATCACGTCGTCGCTCGTCAGCCTCGTCGCGCTCGCCGCGTTCCTGAAGGTCTGGCAGCCGCGCACCGCGAAGCAGGCGGCCGGCAGCGTCGTTGCGTCGGGCGGCGGCGCCGCGCTCGCGGGCTTCGGCGGCGCGGGCTCGCGCAACGGCTTCGGCGCGGGCACCAGCCGGCAGGCATCGCCGTACACGCTCGCGCAGACCGTGCGCGCATGGTCGCCGTTCCTGATCCTGACGGCCGTCGTCACCGTGTGGAGCATCGCGCCGTTCAAGGCGCTGTTCGCCGCCCACGGCGCGCTCGCGTCGACCGTGCTGAAATTCCACGTGGCGGGGCTCGACCAGCTCGTCGTGAAGACCGCACCGATCGCCGCGACGCCGAAGGCGCTCGACGCCGTGCTGAAGATCGATCTCGTGTCGGCAGTGGGCAGCGCGATCCTCGTGACCGCGCTGATCTCGATGGTGCTGCTGCGGATGAAGCCGCGCGATGCGCTCGTCACGTTCGGCGAGACGCTGAAGGAACTGACCCGCCCGATCCTGTCGATCGGCCTCGTGCTCGCATTCGCGTTCGTCGCGAACTATTCGGGGATGTCGTCGACGCTCGCGCTGATGCTGGCCGCGACCGGCGCCGCATTCCCGTTCTTCTCGCCGTTCCTCGGCTGGCTCGGGGTGTTCCTGACGGGCTCGGACACGTCGTCGAATGCGCTGTTCTGCTCGCTGCAGCAAGCCACGGCCCATCAGCTCGGCGTACCCGAGACGCTCGCGGTGGCCGCGAACACGACGGGCGGCGTGACCGCGAAGATGATCTCGCCGCAGTCGATCGCGGTGGCATGCGCGGCAACGGGCCTCGTCGGCAAGGAGTCGGAGCTGTTCCGCTTCACCGTGCGCCACAGCCTGCTGTTCGCGGTGATCGTCGGCCTGATCACGCTCGTGCAGGCGTACGTGTTGCCGGGGATGGTGCCGTAAGCAAGCGGCCCGCCGTTTTCCGGTTCCCCGAAAAACAAAAACCCCACGCCGCGAAGCGTGGGGTTTCGTTCATCCAGGACGCCGGACGGCGCCGGCGCATCGGGCGGCGATCAGCTGCCCTTCGCGATGCGATCCTGGATGTGCTGCGCCCGGCTCGACGACGACGGGTGCGAGCTCATCATCGAGCTCTTGCCGCCATCGAGCTGCGCGAGTTTCTGGAATGCGGTGACGAGGCCCTTCTGGTTCATGTTCTTCTGCTTCATCAGGTCGAACGAGTAGTCGTCGGCCGCGCTTTCCTGCGTCTGCGAGAACTGCGCGTTGATGAACTTCTCGGTGATGTCGCCGAGCTGCGAGCTCGTCAGCGCCGCCACGCCCGGCGATGCTGCGCCGGCCGCGGTGCGCGCCGCGCTGACCGCGTAGGCCGTCTGCATCGCCTTCTTCGAGTGACCCAGCGCGACGTGGCCCATTTCATGGCCGATCACGCCGCGCAGCTCGTCGTCGTTCATCATGTCCATCAGGCCGCTGTACACGCGCACGCAGCCGTTGCCCATCGCCCACGCGTTGACGTCCTTGGTCATGTAGACCTTGTAGTTGATCTTCTGGCCGTTCAGCGTCATGTCGCCGAAGCCCTTCATCACTTTCGTCAGACGCTTCGAGTACGCGCTGTTCGCCGGCGCGACCTTCGATTCCGCATCGCTCGACTTGCACGAATCGTTCGACAGCGCGGCGATGTCGGCATCCGACAACGTCGCTGCCTTGTACAGGCTCGTCCCCGCCGACGTCAGGCTGTTCGCGTCAAGGCTCTGTACCCCGCCGCACGCGCTTAACAGAAACGCCACGCCACACGCTGCCACCGCTTTCTTGAGTTGCATCCCGGATCCCTCGATAGTTTTATTTGGGAGCGGCGATTTTGCATAATCCGGCAGAAAATTACCAGATGTTTACATCGGATGACACGTTCATTACTCGGCAAACTGGAACGAAGCGGCGCGCCGGCGCGGGATTGACGACAAAAAACAGGGCAATCGCCGCGGCCGGGCGACGATCGGCATGGAAATCGGGCGTGCTCAGGCGGTCTGATCGTGGCGTCGCGCCAACCGCCGCGCGACCAGCATCGGCAGCCGCGCCACGAAGCCGGTGAAAAGGCGCAGGTGCATCCACGCGAGCAGTGCATTGTCGCGGCCGTAGTGGAAGTGCGAGACGCCGCCCTCGTGACGGCCGAAATAGCGCACCGGCGCGTCGATGCGGATCGGACGCACGCCGGCCCAGCACAGCCGCACGGCCGCCTCGGGATCGAAGTCGAAGCCGCGCATCCACGGCTGGCGGCGCATGATCGCGGCCAGCGGCGCGACCGGATACACGCGAAACCCGTACAGCGAATCGCCGATTCCGGCCCACAGCGTCTCGAGGTCGGCCCACGCGTTCGACAGCCGGCGCCCCTGCACGCGCAACTGCGGCGCACTCGCGTCGAACTTCGGCACGCCCAGCACCATCGCGTCGGGTGCGGCCTGCGACGCGGCCATGAACGCGGGAATCAGGTCGGCCGGATGCTGGCCGTCCGAATCCATCGTCAATACATGCGTGAAGCCGCTCGCGGCTGCCGCGTCGAGCCCGGCGAGCACCGCGGCGCCCTTGCCGCGGTTCTCGGGCAGCACGATCACGCGCAACCCCGGGTCGCGTTCGGCCATGGCCTGCAGCCGTTCGGCGCTGCCGTCGGTGCTGCCGTCGACGACGACCCACACCGGATTCCACTGTGCTCGCGCATTGCGCACGGTCGTGTCGACCTTGGTGCCCGGGTTGTAGCTCGGAATCAGGACGAGATGGGTGGACGAGGCGTGCTGCTTGGACATGGAAACGGCCGATTGCGAAGACGGGGATCCTGACAAAAGTTTATGACTTGCCGGCGAACGCAGGCAGGCTTCGTCGACGCCGCCCGAATGCGGAGCCGGTTGCCGGATCGTGAGGCTCTCGCGCTTCATGACAGCCACGCCTCCTCATGACCCGTGCTGGCCTCGATCTCGACCAGCAGGTCGTCGCGGCACACGTCCGCATGGACGACGAGCGGCCGCACGCCGGGGCCGGCCGCGTCGCGCAGCACCTGCCCGATCGCGGCCAGCGCCGCGGCATCGCTGGCGTCGCGCACGTAGACGCGATAGCTCAGGTCGGCGAGCGTGAACGGGCCGTGCCCCTGGCGCGCGGCCTGCTCGAGCACGGCCGCGAGGTTCGCGACCGTCTCGCGCGTTTGCGCGACGACGTCGCCGAGATGCACGGTGCGATGCCCGACGATGCTCGCGGTGCCCGACACGAACAGCACCGGCGCGGCATCGCCCGCCGGCCATGCGGCCGCGCGCGCGAACGTCGGTGCCCGCGGGCCGTACTGCGCCGGATAGTGATACGCGCTGACCTGGCGCGGGTTCTCAATCGGATCGGCCGGCGTGCGGCTCGCGAGGAAATGGATCGCGAGCGGCGCGGCCGGCGATGCATCGCCCGCGACCGGCACGACCGAACCGAGCGCGCACGCGGCCGGCACGCCGCCCGTCAGCACGCGGCGGCACGCGTCGAACGCATGCTGGCGGCCGATATTGAACTGACGATAGCGCTCGATCCCGAACTGCACCGCATTGATCGCCGGCACCGTATTCCAGATGCGCAGCGGATGCTGCATGCCGAGCGAATCGAGCACGTCGAACAGCGTGCGGTACGCATCGTGCGTCGCGCGTTCGAGCGGCGTGCCGCCGTCGCGATGCGCGTCGGGCGTGTCGCGCTCGTGCACGACGATGCTGCCGAACACGAGACCCGCCGCCTCGCTGTAGCGATAGTGCAGCGCGCCGTGTCGTTCGCTGCGCAGGTCGCGCGCATGGCATTGCCAGATTTCGCAGACGGCGTCGTCCGGCGCGATGCCCGCGCCGAGCAGCGCCATCGGCACCGGCGCGACCGGCAGGTCGGGCACGACTTCGGCCAGCATCCGCGCCGCCGCGTCCGCGTGCGATCCGGTTCGGGATGTGCGCTGCAGGTCGCCCGCGCCGATGCACACCGCGCCCAGTGCGGCGGGCAACACGTGGTCGAATCCGTCGTCACGGCTGCGTGCATCGTGCAGCAACGCGGCGAGCCGGGCATCGCTCATCCGGACGAGCCGCAGCGCGCGGCCCTCGTCGTGCGCGAGCGGCACGCCCGGTCGCGATGCGGCCGGCCCGGCCGCCGCCTGCCCGCGCGCGAGCGGCGCAGCGGAGGACGACAGGGAACACGGGCGCCGTTCGGCGTCGACTGGATGCACGGACACTTCGATTTCCTCACTATGCGGCGCTGGCCGCGCAACCTCGCGGCATGCGCTGCGTTGCGTTATGCCGCGTTGCGTTACGTCACGCCGACGCCGCGCCCTTCGTCATGCGAGCCCGCCGTTGACGGACAGCACCTGTCCCGTCACATAGGCCGCGGCGTCGGACACCAGGTACGCGACCATCGCCGCGACTTCGTCGGGCCGGCCCGCGCGCTGCGCGGGCACGAGCTGCTTGATGCGTTCGGCGGGAAACGCCTGTTCGGCCATCGGCGATTCGATGATGCCGGGCGCGACCGCGTTCACGGTGATGCCGCGCGACGCGAGCTCCAGCGACAGCGACTTCGTCGCGCCGATCAGCCCCGCCTTCGCGGCCGCGTAGTTGACCTGCCCGCGATTGCCGGTCACGCCGGCCACCGACGCGATGTTGACGATCCGTCCGCGCCGCGTGCGGATCATCGGCAGCAACAGCGGCTGCGTGACGTTGAAGAAGCCGTTGAGCGTCACGTCGATCACGCTGTGCCACTGCCGGCGCGACATGCCGGCCATCGGCGCATCGTCGTGAATGCCCGCGTTGTTGACGAGGATCTGCACCGGCGCATCGTCGGCCAGCGGCGCCAGCGCGGCGAGCGTCGCATCGGCGTCGGTCACGTCGAACGCGATCGCACGCGCGGTGCCGCCGGCCGCGACGATCTGCTGCGCGACCGCCTCCGCCTGCGCCAGATGGCGGTTCGCATGCACCCATACTTCATGGCCGGCCTGCGCGAGCGCCGTGCAGATCGCCTGCCCGAGTGCGCCGCTGCCGCCCGTCACGAGCGCCCGCATCGAATTGCTCCGTTCATCGCGTTCCACCTCGATCGACGCGGTCGCGTATCGCCTGCCGATCGCGGCCGCGTGCCGTCATCATCTGCGCGCCGCGCCCGTGCGCGACGCCGTCACTTCGTGCGGTGCGCGGCGACGTACGCAGCCAGTGCACCGAGCGTCGCGAAGATCTTCTGGTTGTCCGGATTGTCCGAACGCAGCTCGAAGCCGTATTTCTTCGAGATCAGCAGCGCGATTTCCAGGATGTCGATGGAGTCGAGCCCGAAACCCTCGCCGTACAGCGGGGTGTCGGCCGTCACTGTTTCGAGCGGGACGTCTTCGAGATTCAGTTCGCCGATGATCAGCGTGGCGAGCTCTTGTTCCAGTGCGTTCATCATGCGTGCGGGCAGGCGGCCCGTGGCAGCGGAAGGCGCCCGGAAACGGCAATCGCCATGCACGCCCGGCGCGTGCGCATCTCCGTCCCTCCGGCGTCTGCCGGCTTCCCCGCCTGCGTTTTTGGGGATCGTTTGTAAAAGTTATGCGGATTCTAGACGAACGGGTATCGGGCCGTATACCGCCAATGGTTACAGACTGGCGAGCCGGCGCCGCGCCCCGTTGCGGGCCCCGGATGCAGCAGATGCTTGAGCCGCTTTGGATGGAAATGGACCGACCCCGCGAAACCGTTCGTCCGGCGCCATACAATCGGTTACAAAACCCGTTCGCGCCCGCTCCGAACACGCGGTGCCGCGGCCCTAAAATGAGCGTGCCCGACCACCGGCCCGGACCCGTCCCGGCCGCCTTTCATATGATGTTTGACGGCCCGACCCTCGCGTCCGGCCACGATCCGCCCGATGTCGCCAGTCATGCCGCGCCCGTCCTTCCGCTCCGTTCCGGTTCGCCCGTCCGTCCGCCGCCGCCCGGCCGCCGGTGACGGGTATTCGCGCCGCGCGCACGGAGGCCGTCGATGAGCCGGCTGATGCCTGTCGCACGCGGCATCGCCGCGGTCGGCGCCGTCGCGGCATACCAGGCCGGTGCGCACTACGCGGCCGCGACGCCCGGCGCGCACGGCCTCGGCCTTGCGATGGCGCTCGTGCCCCCGCTGCTGCTCGCGGTCGGCACGGCGCTGCG
>NZ_ASSI01000099.1:0-11831 GCF_000466765.1 Burkholderia sp. AU4i
GCGCGGCGCGATCGCGCTGCTGTGCGTGCTGACCGTGGCGTTGCTGCCGCGCTACCTGCGCACCGCGCGTGGCAGCGTGGCGCCGCAAGGCGGCACGCATGCGCTGACGCAGACGATCGTGGCGCTCGTCTGCGCGAGCGTGCTGACGGTGGCGGCCGCGATGTGGATCATGAACCGAGGCGGCACGATCACGACACGCTGGATCGCGCGCACGGTGCTGGCCGGCGACGCGGCGCTGCTGCTCGGCCGTGCCGCGCTGCTGGCGCTGGCACTGACGCGCGACGACCCGCGCGCGCGGCAGCGCCGCGTCGCGGTGGTCGGTGCGACGGCGTACGGGCGTGTCGCGGTCGAGCGGATGCAGCTCGCGCCGCAGGGCCCTTTCGTGGCGGCATGCGTATTCGATGACGACGCGCCGGTTGCCGCCGGCGGCATCGGCGGCGTGCCGGTGATCGACGACTGGAACGCACTGCGCGACCTGATTCGCGGTGGCGAGATCGACGAGGTATGGCTCACGCTGCCGATGTCGCACGAGTGGCGGATCCAGCGCATCGTCCGCGAGTTGCGCGACGAGTTCGTGGAATTGCGGCTGCTGCCCGACGTGCGGCAGATGGCGATGGTCGATCGCTCGGCGACCGACGTGCTCGGCATGCCGGCGATCAATCTCGCGACCACGCCGCGTTCGGCGCCGGAGCTGTGGGCGAAGTTCGCGTTCGACCGGCTGTTCGCATTCGGTGTGCTGATTCCGCTGCTGCCGCTGCTGTCGATGCTGGCGATCGCGGTCAAGCTGTCGTCGCCGGGACCCGTGCTGTTCAGGCAGCGCCGCAAGGGCGTCGACGGCCGGGAGTTCGACATCCTGAAGTTCCGGACGATGCGCGTGCATCGCGCACAACCGGGCGTCGTGCGGCAGGCGTCGCGCAACGATGCGCGCATCACGCGCGTCGGCGCGTTCCTGCGGCGCACGTCGCTCGACGAGCTGCCGCAGTTCTTCAACGTGCTGTTCGGGCAGATGTCGGTTGTCGGCCCGCGTCCGCATGCGATCGAACACGACGACCTTTACCGGCGACTGATCGACTGCTACATGTACCGCTACCGGGTGCGGCCCGGCATCACCGGATGGGCACAGGTGAACGGCTATCGCGGCGAGACGCGCAAGGTCGAGGCGATGGAGGCGCGCGTCAAGTTCGACCTGTTCTACATGCAGAACTGGAGCTTCTGGTTCGACATGAAGATCATCCTGCTGACGGTCGTGCGCGGTTTTATCGGGCGGAATGCCTTTTGACGCTGCGTGGCAAGCGGGCGACGTGCCGGCCCCGCCCGCCGCGCATCAGCGCACCACGAATGCGTCGGGGTACGCGGAGTTTTCCGCCGTATCGCGCACGCACGCCTGCGCGATATCGAGGACGTCGTGCACGGCCGGATTGTTCTTCAGCGCGTGCTGGTGAACGAGATAGAAATTGAACCACTGGCTCGAATCGAACGGGCGCGCCACCAGCTCGCGGTTCGCGCACAGGTCGGCGGCGGTCAGCGCGTTCAGCAGGCTCACGCCGTCGGTCAGCCGAATCACTTCGCCGAGCGAGCTCATACTCACGCGCAACTCGTAGCCGAGCCGCCGGCGGTCGCTTGAATCGTCGTAGATCAGGTGGTCGGACTGGATCGGCTTGATGTACTGCTGATCGGCGAGATCGTCGTATGTCAGCAGCTTGCGCGCGGCGAGCCGGTTCTTGCGCGTCAGCAGCGCGACCATCTTCGCGCCGAACACGGGCACGAAGATCAGGCCCGGTTCATGGATCTCGTACGATACGATCGCGAGATCGAGGCGGCCGCCTTCCACATCCGATATGAGCCGCCCGCTCGCGGCGACATCGAGCGCCACGCCCGTGCCCGAGTGCGACTGTGCGTAATGTTGCGCGAGCCGCGGCCCGAACCGGTGACACAGCCCCGGCGCGCAGCCGATGCGCAGCGACGCGACACCGCTGTCCTGCAACAGCGAAATTTCCTCTTCGATGCGATTCAGCCGGTCGAGCAACTGTACGGCCTCGTCGAGCATGTAGCGGCCTGCCGGCGAGATCTGCAGACGCTGGTTCTCGCGCGCGAAAAGCCGGATGCGCAGGCTGTCCTCGAGCCGCGCGAGCGCATGGCTGACCGCCGACTGCGTGATGCCGAGCTGAACCGCCGCCTGTCGCGTGGAGCCGGCCGTGGCGATCGCATGGAAGATTTCGATGTCGCGCAGGCTGAAGTCGCTCCGCATGTTCGCTCCGGTCAATCAATTGATTAAAAAAGATCATATATTGACCGAAAAATAATTCAAAGCGAGACTGCGAACCAGTCAAACAACAGGCCGGTTCCTTCTGCAGCAATGGCTTTCGGGCCGTCTGCAGATGATGAATCAAATCGGTCACTCATCATACGGAGACACCCGCAGTGCCGTTGCGCCGCCGCGCAGCGCGCTGGCCGCCATGCCATGTTCGATTTCCATCTCGTCTTCAAGTACCTGCCGATGCTGTTCGAAGCGGCGGCCGTCACGGTGGAGCTGACGCTGCTCGCGATCGTATTCGGCCTCGCCATCGGCCTCGGCGCCGCCCTCGGCAGGTTGTCGCGCCATCGCGTGCTGCGCGATGCCACCGGTGCTTATATCTGGCTGATCCGCTCGACGCCGTTGCTCGTCCAGCTGTTCATCATCTATTTCGGGTTGCCGCAGTTCGGGCTCGAGCTGTCGCCGTTCAGCTCCGGCGTGATCGGTCTCGCGCTCAACGTCGGCGCGTACAACGCGGAGACGATCCGTGCCGGCATCCTCGCGATTCCGCACGGGCAGGTCGAAGCGTCGCGGTCGCTCGGCTTCGGCGCCGCGCGCACGATGCGGCTCGTCGTGCTGCCGCAGGCGCTCAGACTGATCGTGCCGCCGCTCGGCAACAACCTGATCATCCTCATCAAGGACACGTCGCTCGTGTCGACGATCACGCTCGCGGAGCTGTTCATGCGCACGCAGCAACTGGTCGGCGCGACCTTCAAGCCGTTCGAACTCTACTTTGCGTGCGCGATGATCTATGCGTTGCTGACCACCGGGACGAGCCTCGTGCTGCGCCAGTTCGAACAGCGCCTGATCCTGAAAGGAGGCCGGGCATGAGCGGGAACCAGCCGCAGATCGTCCTGCGCGACATCCACAAGACCTACGGGACGCTCGACGTGTTGAAGGGCATTTCGCTCGACGTCCACAAGGGTGAGGTCGTCGTGCTGATCGGCCCGAGCGGATCGGGCAAGAGCACGCTGCTGCGCTGTGTGAACCACCTGGAGACACCGACGCGCGGCGAGGTGAGGGTGCTGGGCAGCCTCGTCAACGATCCCGGCCGCGGGCATCGCGCGCAGGAGCGCTACCTGAATGCGATGCGGATGAAGGTGGGCATGGTGTTTCAGCACTTCAACCTGTTTCCGCACCTGACCGTGCTCGACAACCTGACGCTCGCGCCGATGCAGTTGCTCGGCATGACGGCTTCGCAGGCGCGGGACGAAGCGCGGGAGCTGCTCGACAAGGTCGGTGTGCTCGACAAGCAGGACGTCTATCCCGGCAACCTGTCCGGCGGGCAGAAGCAGCGTGTCGCGATTGCGCGGGCACTCGCGCTGAAGCCCGACGCGATGCTGTTCGACGAACCGACGTCGGCGCTCGACCCGGAGATGGTCGGCGGCGTGCTGGCGGTCATGGAGCGGCTGGCAAAGGCCGGCATGACGATGATGGTCGTCACGCACGAGATGCGCTTTGCCGAACGCGTGGCCGACCGTGTCGTCTTCATGGCCGACGGCCGGGTTGTCGAGGACGGTTGTCCGACCGAGATCTTTCATCGGCCCTCGCACGAGCGGACCCAGGCGTTTCTCGCCGATATCCGCTGACCGCGCGGTACCGAATTCCCTTACGCAATCAGACAAGGACGTCAATGAGCGACCATCTCTTTTATCAGTCCGCCGTGCAGTTGCCGACCGTCGCGCGCGCCGAAGGCATCTATGCGTGGGATACGGACGGCAAGCGTCACATCGACGCGTGTTCCGGCGCCATCGTGGCCCAGCTGGGCCACGGGCATCCGGCGATTCGCGACGCCATGCTCGCGCAGCTCGACAAGGTTGCGTTCGCGTATCGGACGCAGTTCGAGAATCAGCCGGCCGTGGATCTTGCGGAGAAGCTCGTCGGTCTCGCAGGCGGCCGCTTCGACCGCGTGTTTTTCTCGAGCGGGGGCTCGGAATCGGTCGAGTCGGCATTGAAGCTCGCGCGCCAGTACTGGGTGTGCAGCGGTGAGCCGGAGCGCAGCGTGTTCATCGCGCGCCGGCCGTCCTATCACGGCTCGACGATGGGCGCGCTCGCGATGACGAGCTACACGCCGCTCACGCAGCCGTTCGAGCCGATGATCCGGCTTTATCCGAAGGTCGCTTCGCCGACGCAGTATCGCGTGCCGCACGGCAAGAGCGCGGAGCAGCACGCGCTCGATTGCGCGGACGAACTCGACGCGGCGATTCGCGAAGTCGGTGCCGAGCGGGTGGCCGCGTTCGTCGCGGAGCCGATCGGTGGCGCGAGCACGGGCGCCGAGGTGCCGCACGACGCGTATTTCGCGCGTATCCGCGAGATCTGCTCGCGCCATGGCATCCTGCTGATCCTCGACGAGGTGATGACGGGCATCGGCCGCACGGGGCGCTGGTTCGGTTTCCAGCACTGGAATGTCGAGGCGGACATCCTGTGCGTGGCGAAGGGGCTCGGCGCCGGTTACTACCCGACGTCCGCGATCGTGACGCGGGCCGGGCTGACCGATCCGATCCTCGCGTCGGGCGGGTTTCAGCATGGCTATACCTACGCCGGCAATCCGCTCGCGAGCGCGACGGCGCTGGCTGTGATCGACGTGATCGAACGCGAGGGGCTGGTCGAGCATGCGGCCGAGACGGGCGATTATCTGCGCGGCCTGCTCGACGCTCTCGCGACTCGGCACGACTTCATCGGCGACGTGCGCGGACGCGGCTTCCTGCTCGCGCTCGAGTACGTCGCGGATCGCGACACGAAAACCCCGTTCGACCCGGCACTCCGGTTCGGCGAACAGGTGACGCGCGCCGCGCGCGAGCAGGGGGTGATCGTTTATCCGCGCAAGTCGCTGATGGGGGAAACCGGCGACCATACGCTGATCGCGCCGCCGCTCATCACGACACGTGCGCAATGCGACGAGATCGTCGAACGGCTCGATCTCGCGTTCCGGACGATCGGACGATGACGGAGCGACGCATGGACAAACGCATGCAGCTCGCCGACGCGGTCGCACCGATTCCGGACGGCGCATCGATCATGGTCGGTGGTTTTGGTTCACCGGGCACGCCGTTCTCGCTGCTGGCCGAGTTGCAACGGCAGGGCAAGCGCGACCTGACGATCATCAAGAACGATGCGAACCAGGACAACTACGGCGTGTCGAGGCTGATCGAGGCTGGCGTCGTGAGCCGGCTGCTGACGACGCATCTCGGCCTGAGCGGCCCCGCGCGGCGCGCTTACCTGTCCGGCACACTGCAGATCGAGTTCTTTTCGCAGGGGTTGTTCGCCGAACGAATCCGCTGCGCGGGCGTCGGCTTGCCGGGCATCGTGACCGATATCGAGTTGCCGCCGGAACTGGGTGTCACGCGCGAAACGATTTCGGTCGACGGCCGGACGCTGTTTTTCGAACGCGCTCTGCGTGCGGATTTCGCGCTGCTTCGTGCGGATCGCGCGGATACCTGCGGGAATCTCCGCTATCGCGGCGCAGCACGCAATTTCTCGCCGCTGATGGCGATGGCCGCGGATCGGGTGCTGGTCGAGGCGCGCGTCGTCGACGCGACGCCGCTTGCGCCCGACGATATCCACACGCCGGGCATCCACGTGCATGGCCTGATCCAGATCGACGGAGACACCGATGAATACCAGCCCATCCCGCGCTGACCCGCGCCACGTGATCGCGCGCCGGGCCGCGCGCGAAGTGGCGCGCGGGCAACTGATCAATCTAGGTATCGGCCTGCCGACGCTGATTCCCGCGTATCTCGACGATCCGTCGGCCACCTGGATCCACTCGGAGAACGGCATCGTCGGAGTCGGCGCGCTTGCGCGCGCCGCCGATCTCGACCGCGATCTGATCGACGCCGGCGGCGGTTACGTATCGGTCGTGCCGGGCGGCGCGATCGTCGACAGCGTCGATTCGTTCGGCATGATCCGGCGCGGGCTGGTCGATATCACGTTCCTGGGTGCGTTGCAGGTGTCGGCGCACGGCGATCTCGCGAACTGGCTCGTGCCGGGTAGCCTCGTGGCAGGCATCGGCGGCGGCGCGGAACTGGCACAGAAGGCGCGGCGCGTGATCGTGACGATGCCGCACACCGACAAGAACGGGCGACCGAAGATCGTCGAGCGATGCGCGCTGCCGCTCACGGCGCGCCGCCGCGTCGCGATGATCGTCACCGAACACGCGGTGTTCCGGTGTGCGGCGCATGGACTGACGCTGGTGGAACGGCTCGATTCGCTGAGCGTTGCCGAGATCCGCAACCTGACCGAAGCCGATTTCACGGTCGACAAGGAGGCCGCATGACGGACACCAGTCGCGACGCCTGGATCGTCGGTTATGCGCGCACGCCGATCGGGCGCGCGTTTCGCGGTGCGTTCAACGACACGACGTCGCCGACGCTTGCCGCGCTTTCGCTGCGTGCCGCGGTGGCGCGCAGCGGCCTCGATCCCGAGCGGATCGACGACGTGATGCTCGGCTGCGCATTGCCGGAAGGGACGCAGTACTACAACATCGGGCGGCTTGCGGCACTGGCGGCGGGCCTGCCCGTCAGCGTGCCGGGCATGACCGTCGACCGGCAATGCGCGTCGGGGCTGATGTCGGTTGCACTGGCGTCGGCGCGGATTTCGGGCGGTGAAGCCGATGCGATCCTGGCGGGCGGCGTCGAATCGATCAGCCTCGTGCAGAACGCGCACATGAATCGCCACCGCCAGCAGGACGAGCAATTGCTCGCGCGGTACGCTGACGCCTACATGCCGATGGTCGAGACGGCCGATGTGGTTGCGAGCCGCTATCGCGTGTCGCGTCGTGCTCAGGATGACTACGCGACACTCAGCCAGCAGCGTGCCGCGCGCGCGGTGCAGGCGGGGTTGTTGCGTGACGAAATCGTTGCGGTCGACGTGCGCAAGCTCGAACGCGACAAGGCAAGCGGCGACGGCGTCGCCCGCATGCTGCGCGTGAGCGAAGACGAATGCGGGCGTCCGGGGACGACCGGCGACGCGCTGGCGGCGCTCGATGCCGTGCGCGACGGCGGTACCGTGACGGCCGGCAACGCGTGCGCGCTCGCGGACGGATCGGCCGCATGCGCGGTCGTCTCCGGCGCGATGCTGCGCACGCTCGACACGCCGCCGCTCGGACGCATGATCGCGTGCGCGGTGGCCGGCTGCCAGCCCGACGAGATGGGTGTCGGCCCCGTGCCTGCCGTGCGCAAGCTGCTTGCCCGCACGGGCCTGTCGGCCGCCGACATCGGCCTGTGGGAACTCAACGAGGCGTTCGCTTCGCAGGTCGTGCATTGCGTCGACACACTTGGCTTGTCGTACGAGGTCGTCAACGTCAACGGTGGCAGCATCGCGCTCGGCCATCCGTACGGGATGACGGGAACGCGGATGGTCGGTCACGCACTGCTCGAAGGGGCACGACGCGGCGTGCGCCACGTCGTCGTCACGATGTGCATCGGCGGCGGGCAGGGGGCCGCCGCGTTGTTCGAAGTCGCGCGGCATCAGGCGCCGTGCGATGCCACGTCGAACGCATAGATGCGTTCGATTCACGATCAAGATCCTGGAGACTGGAGATGACTTTGCTGCAACGAATGACGATGGTCGCCTGCGCGGCGCTCATCGGCGCCGCGAGCGTCGCGGCACATGCCGACGATCTGGACAAGGTCCGGCAGACGGGCAACCTGACGTTCGCGTTGACCGGCAAGTATCCGCCGTTCAGCTTCATCGACGAGTCGGGCAAACTGACCGGCTTCGACGTCGATATCGGCACCCGCGTCGCGGGCAGGCTCGGTGCGAAGCCCGTGCCGGTCATGACGGCATGGGACGGCATCGTCGGCGGGCTGCTGGCCGGCAAGTACGATGCCGTGATCGGCAGTCTGGCGATCACCGACGAGCGCCTGAAGGCCGTGGATTTCACGCAGTCCTACTATCGTTCGGGCGCGCAGCTGTTCGTGCCGAAGGGCAGCAGCGTGCAGGACATCGCGCAGTTGAAGGGCAAGGTGGTCGGCGTCACGCTCGGGGAAACCTATGAAGCGTGGTTGCGCAAGAACCGGCCCGACGTGCAGGTGAAAACCTACAAGGGGCTGCCCGACATCCTGATCGACATGCAGAACCGCCGTATCGAGGGATTCGTCTCGGATCGCATCGCAGGCATCCTGACGATCCGTGACAAGCACATTGACGCGAAACCCGTCGGGCCGCTGCTGTATCCGGAGAAGATGGGGATCGCGGTGCGCAAGGACAGCCCGAAGCTGCGCGATGCGATCAACGCCGCGCTCGACACGATGCTCAAGGACGGCGAATACGGCGCGATCAGCAAGCGGTGGCTCGGCGAGGATGTGCGCTGATTGCTGGCCCCGATTTCGCGTCGCCCCCATCGCTTTTAGGGGCATTCGGTGCAGCGCTGATTCCGGTCAACACACACCCGCTCAATGGGTTTATCCTGCATCGCATGCGTCCGGCGCCTGATGCGTCCGGGCGCGTATCCGTGGCGCGGCGGCGCCGGTCGAACCTTGCCCGCCGCACACCGGCGCGACACTGCGCGCGACCGTTTTCCGCGCGGAACCCGGAACAGGAGAGACGCCATGGCGCTCGACGCACAACAACGGCAGACGCTGAAACAGCGGCTGAACGAGAGCGAGCAGACGTTACGTGCGGAGATCCGCACGAGCGAAGACCAGCGCGCGTCGGAATCCTATGCAGATCTCGCCGGCGCGGCGCCGGACGAGGGCGACGAGGCGAATGCGGACCTGTTCGTCGACGTCGATCATGCATTGATCGGCATGAAACTGACCGAACTGCGCGCCGTCGGCCGCGCGCAGCAGCGGATGCGCGACGGCAGTTACGGCGAATGCATCGACTGCGACGGTTCGGTCGGCTATGAGCGCCTGCTGGCGCGCCCGACTGCCGAACGCTGCACGCATTGCCAGTCGATCTACGAGCGGCACTACGCCACGACGCCGCGCGCTACCCTCTGACGTCGGGCCGCAACGTCGCAGCAAGCGACGCACGGCCGGCGTACGATGATGAACGTGCGCCCGGCGGCGTCGGCATGCGGCACCGCGCGGGCAGACGGCGTCGCGCACGCGCGCGGCACCATCCACGTGGAAGGGAGCCACGCCGATCATGCCGATTCACAATGCCGGGTATGCGGCCGTGTTCGCCGAGATCGCCGACATGCTCGAGATCCAGGGCGCCAATCCGTTCCGGGTGCGCGCGTATCGCAACGCCGCGCGCACGATCGCCGACTACGGGCGCGATATCGCGACGATGATCGCGAACGGCGACGATCTCGGGAAGATTCCGTCGATCGGGCCCGATCTCGCGTCGAAGCTGCGCGAGATCGCCGCGACCGGCACCTGCGAATTGCAGCAAACGCTGCGTCACGCGCTGCCGGGCGCGATCGTCGAGCTGCTCGACGTGCCGGGGCTCGGCGCGAAACGCGTGAAGGCGCTGCATGAAGCGCTGCACGTCGATTCGCTCGAACAGCTTCGCGCCGAGGCGAAGAGCGGGCACGTGCGTGAACTGCCCGGCTTCGGCGCGAAAACCGAAGCCCATCTGCTCGAAGCGATCGACGACCGGCTGCAACGCGAACCCCAACGCTTCCTGCTGCCGGATGCGGCGCACTCGCTGCTGCCGCTGCTCGAACGCCTGCGCGCGATTGCCGGTGTCGGCAAGGCCGTGCCGGCCGGCAGCTTCCGCCGCCGCCGCGAGACGGTCGGCGATCTCGACATCCTCGTCACCGCACGCGATCCGCAGGCCGTCGCCGACGCGTTCGTCGGCTACGCCGAGGTGGCGCGCGTGCTGGCGCACGGCAAGACGAAGTCGAGCGTCGTGCTCGCGAACGGGTTGCAGGTCGACCTGCGCGTCGTCGATGCCGATGCATTCGGCGCGGCGCTCGTCTACTTCACCGGATCGAAGGCGCACAACATCGCGTTGCGCAGGATCGCGCAGGCCGGCGGGCTGAAGATCAACGAATATGGCGTGTTTCGCGGCGACGAACGGATCGCCGGCGCGACCGAGGCGTCGGTTTACGCGGCGATCGGGCTGCACGAAGTACCGCCGGAATTGCGCGAGGATCGTGGCGAGATCGACGCGGCGCGCGCGGGCACGCTGCCGGCGCTGGTCGAGCGCAAGCAGGTGCACGGCGACCTGCATGCGCATACCGACGCGTCGGCCGGCCGCGACAGCTTGCGCGCGATGGCCGATGCGGCACGCGCGCGCGGATTCGCGTACCTGGCCATCACCGACCGGGCACCGGATGCCGGCGGCGGCCGCAACGGCTTCGACTGGCTTGCCCGGCAACTCGACGAGATCGACCGCCTGAACGCGTCGTTCGACGATTTCGTGCTGCTCAAGGGAGTGGAGGCCGGCATTCTCGAGGACGGCAGCCTCGACGTGCCCGACACGTTGCTCGGCCGGCTCGATCTCGTGGTCGGTGCGGTACGTGACGGCTTCGAGTTGTCGCGCGACGCGCAGACCGCGCGCGTGCTGCGCGCGATGGACCAGCCGCATTTCACGATTCTCGCGCACCCGACGGGCCGCATGCTCGGCGAGCGTGACGCGTGCGAACTCGACGTGGCACGCGTGATCGCGCACGCCGCGGCGCGCGGCTGTTTCGTTGAACTCGATGCGCAGCCGCGGCGGCTCGACCTGCCGGACATCTGGTGCCGCGAGGCCGCGAAGGCCGGCGTGCCGGTGGCGGTCGGCTCGGATGCGTGCAGCACGGACGAACTCGACAATCTCGCCTACGGCGTCGATCAGGCGCGACGCGGCTGGCTGACGCGGCCCGACGTGCTGAACACGCGCACGCTCGCGCAATTGAGGCCGCTGCTTGCACGCACGATGGGCGCGGACGGCGCGTCCAGGCGCCGCGGCTCGAAGGGCGCATGAACGCACCGGCGGGTGGGTCGCCCGCCGCGCGTGAAGGCGGTCACGTCACGCCAGCACGCCGGCCGCCGGCACGTAGGGCAGGCCGAGCGCCAGCGCGACCGCTTCGTACGTGATGTGCCCGTCGCACACGTTTAGGCCCGCGCGCAGGTGCGGATCGTCGGTCATCGCCTGCTTCCAGCCCTTGTCGGCGAGTGCGAGCGCGTGCCCGAGCGTCGCGTTGTTCAACGCGAAGGTCGACGTGCGCGCGACCGCGCCGGGCATGTTCGCGACGCAGTAGTGCACGACGCCGTCGACGACGAAGGTCGGGTCGGCGTGCGTCGTCGCGTGCGAAGTCTCGAAGCATCCGCCCTGGTCGATCGCGACGTCGACGACGACCGCCCCGGTGCGCATCGTCGCGATCATGTCGCGCGTGACGAGCCGCGGCGCCGATGCGCCCGGCACGAGCACGGCGCCGATCACGACGTCGGCATCGCGCACGGCTTCGTCGATCGTGTGCGCGTTCGAGCAGACGGTCGCGATCCGGTTGGCGAACACGAGGTCGAGCTGGCGCAGCCGGTTCACGTTGGTGTCGAGCACGGTGACGCGCGCGCCGAGGCCGACCGCCATCTGCAGCGCGCCGGTGCCCACCACGCCCGCGCCGAGCACGACGACGTGCGCGGCCGGCACGCCGGGCACACCG
>NZ_ASSI01000100.1:0-69801 GCF_000466765.1 Burkholderia sp. AU4i
GCGCTTGGCGCTTGGCGCTTGGGGCTTGGGGCTTGGGGCTTGGGGCTTGGGGCTTGGGGCGTGGCGCTCGCGGCTCGCGGCTCGCGGCTCGCGGCTCGCGGCTCGCGGCTCACGGCTCACGGCTCACGGCTCACGGGCGAAATGGTGCGATGGAATAGATGAAGGTGGGACCGCGCGTCGATGCCGTATCGACAGCCCATCGTCATTCATGATGGCAGGCAACCCTGACCGTCGACGAATGCAGCGGCCCCACCGCGACAGGTACCCCGCCGCCCTCGACAGCATAGAAACGCCCGATAGATTCGCCGCGCCACACGTTGGGGCCGAGCACGCGCCGGATTCACATCATCGGCGATCGCGGATACGCCACCAACACCGCTTGTCGCGACGCGTACACAACGCAACGCATCGCGACAAACCGGCCGTGCTCGCAGCCACCGTGCGCCGCCCTGCGCCTCGCGAGAACTCCACGCGCGAGCATCCGCCTGCACGGCACGCGATGCCGTCGCGCACGGCAGAACACGGACGGCACACCACGCGCCCTATTGCGCAGCGATCCGACGACGGAAATGCTCGGTGCCGGCCACGATCTTGTCGAGCACCGCATCGAGTGCCCAGAATCGTTCACGCACGTCGTAGTCGATCGCACGGCAGCGGATCGACGCGAAGGTGCCGATCCGCTGGTGATAGAGCTTCGCGAGCGCCGGGTACCCGAGCGCCTCCGACACCGCCGAGACGACCAGGAACGTCGAAAGCTCGTCGGCCAGTTCGGGATGCGCATCCCCTTGTGTGCGCAACCACCGGTACAGATCCGGATGAAAGTTGGTGAACACGCCGTTGAAGCCGGCGGAACCCGCCTTCATCGCATCCCGCGCGATCGCGGCATTCGCGTTGAGGATCTTCAGCGGCGAGCCCTCGGCGAGCGCGACCCGCCGCTTTACCGTTTCCAGGTCGCAGCTCACGTCCTTGAGCATCACGAACCGGCCCGTGTCGATGCACGCGCGCAGTTCGTCATCCGACAGCAGCCGCCGGTAAGGCGCCGGACATTCGTACAGCCCGAGCGGCAGGTCCGACGGCAATCGCGCAAGCAGCCGGTGAAGGTGGTCGAGCAACGCGACACTGCCCTGGCGCTGCGGATCGAGGCGGTTGGTCACGAGCACGACGCCCTGGGCGCCCGATTCGGCCGCCGCGCACAGCTCCGCGGCCTGCGCGTCGAGATCGTCGCTGATGTGCCCGGACGCGACGACGGGCACGCGCCCGGCCACCCGCTCGACCACGAAACGCGCGAGCTCCGCGCGTTCGGCCAGACTCAGGAACTGCATCTCGCTCGATTGCGCGACCGCGAACAACGCATCCGCGCCGTGCGCGAGATACCACTCGATCAGCCGCTCGAGCCCTGCGTAGTCGATTGCGCCAGTGTCGTCGAACGGCGTCAGCATCACCGGCACGATCCCTTCGATGGTCACGTTCGCTTGCTGCGGGTGTTGCATCTGTTTCTCCTTGCTTCAGTGAATGCGGGGGTAGGCTTACGCGGGCAACGGCCCGGGCGCGGCGTTCGCGGCCTGCTCGGGAATCGGCTTGCGCACCAGCAGCAGATAGGCGATCGCACCCGCGAACGCGATCGCCGCGGCGGTCAGCAGCGCCGGCACGAACGACCATTTCTGCGCAATGATGCCCGTGAGGATCGGCGCAAGCGCGCCGCCGACGAAGCCGCCGAAATTCTGGATCGCGCCGAGCGATGCGACGCGGCTCGGCGGCGCGGCCGCCGTCGCGAGCGCCCACGAGCAGGCCGAGGCCGCATTCGCGAGAAAGATCACGACCGAGATGCAGGCGAGCGCCACCGTGTTGCTCTGCACGAGCGCGGCCGGGATCGTGAAGACGACCATCCCGAGCATCGCGACCACCACCGCATTGCGCCGGCTCACGACCGGCGAGCGGCTGCGGCGCGTGACCAGGTCCGACACCCAGCCGGCCACCAGCGAGCCGACGAACCCGCACAGGAACGGCACTGACGCGGCGAAGCCCGTCCGGATCAGGCTCATGTGCCGCTCCATCGTCAGGTAGCCCGGCAGCCAGGTCAGGTAGACCCAGTTCAGGTACACGGAGCCGAAGTAACCGACCAGCATCCCCCAGGTCGTGCCGTGCGAGAACAGGCTGCGCCATTCGGCGAACGTCAGTTTCGGTGTCGCGGCCACGCTTTGCGCGTCGGCATCGAGGTAGTTGCGCTCGGCGGCGGACAGTTGCGCGCGCACCGGATCGCGATACAGCGCGAACCAGACGACGGCGACGACGAGACCGAGTGCCCCCGTCACAATGAACGCCCAGCGCCAGTCGAACGACGCGACGAGGATCGACAGCAGCAACGGCGCGAGCGCGGTGCCGAGCGGCGACGCGGCGTTGAAGATCCCGGTCGGCGTGCCGCGCGCGCGCAGCGGAAACCAGTTGCTCACCACCCGCGCGGCCGACGGGAATTGCGGCGCCTCGCCGATGCCGAGCACGATGCGCGCGACGATGAACCAGCCGAAAGTCGACACGATGCCGCCTGCCGCCTGCGCGAACGACCAGACGATCAACCCGACGCCGAGCAGCCGGCGCGGCCCGATGCGGTCGACGAGCCCGCCGACCGGAAACTGGCACAGCGCATAGCTCCAGGAGAAGGCCGACAGCAGCAGCCCCATCTGCGCGAGCGACAAGCCGAGATCGCCGCGGATCGCCGCGCTCGCGACGGCCAGCGTGCCGCGATCGAGGTAGTTGACGATGCCGCTCGCCATCAGCAGTGCGAGCGCGATGCGTTGCCCGCGCCGGATACGCGGCGGGGCGGGTGGAACGGTCGAGGTTTCGTTCATTGCGGTTGTCTCCATGTCACTGGTATCGGCCGGTTCCGGCCTGTCCGTCTGATGCGGCATTCAGGGTTCGAGGCGCGCCACTTCGTCGCGCGTCGGAATCGAGGTCTGCGCGCCGTGGCGCGTCACGCTGATCGCGGCGGCGCGCTGGCCGAAGCCGATCGCGTCGTCCATCGACGCGCCGCCCGCGCGGGCGGCCGCGAACCCGCCGACGAACGTGTCGCCGGCCGCGGTCGTATCGACGGCGGCCACCGTCAGCGCCCGCAGGCGGCCGTTACCGGCGCCGCCGCGCCAGCAGACGCCCCGCGCGCCGAGCGTCACCAGCACGTTGCCGACGCCCTTCGCGCACAGCGCATCGGCGGCGCGCACGGCCGATGCGTCGTCGCCGACGGCGATGCCGGTCAGCGATTCGGCTTCGGTTTCGTTGACGACGAGGTAGTCGACCCGTGCCAGCAGCGCGTCGAACAGCGGCTGCGCGGGCGCGGGATTGAGCAGCACCGGCGTGTGGTGCGCGGATGCACAGGCAATGGCGCGCGCGACGGCGGCAACCGGCACTTCGAGCTGGCACACGAGCAGCGCGGCCTCGGCGATCGCATCGCGCGCCGCGTCGATCCGGTCGGCGTCGAGGCACGCATTCGCGCCGGGCACGACGACGATGCTGTTCGCGCCGCCCGCGCCGACCGTGATCGTGGCCACCCCGGTCGCCGTGCCGCCGATCCGGCCCAGGTGCGTCACGTCGATACGTTCGGCCGCCAGCGCATCGTGCAGGCGCGCACCGAACGCGTCGTCGCCGACGCAGCCGATCATCGCGACCGACGCGCCCAGCCGCGCGGCCGCGACCGCCTGGTTCGCCCCCTTGCCGCCATGAACGGTCTGGAAATCCGTGCCGAGCAGCGTCTCGCCCGGCACCGGCAGGCGCGGTGCGCGCGTCACGAGGTCGATGTTCACGCTGCCGACGACGGCAATGCGCGGTGAAAGGATGTCGCTCATCTTGCAATGTAACCGCTTACATTTGCGGCGGACAAAATGGCCGGATCGGCCGTCGTCGATGAAAATCTCACGATATGGATAGAATATGTGTCTGACATAATGCGGAAGCACGCCAAGATAGCGCTTACATTCTCACAGGGTCGAGCGGGAATGCAAGCGGCGCCACCACGAATCGAGGGTAAACAATGACGCATTTGACAACGCGCGGCGCCGTCACTGCCGCCCCGCCGGGAGCCGGCCGATGAGCACGCCTCCGTCCCGCGCCGGCGCGCCCCGGGCGCGCCGCGGCAGCGGCCGCTCGGTGCTCGGCGATGTCGCGAAGCTGGCCGGCGTATCGACCGCGACCGTCTCGCGTGTGTACAACGATCCCGGCAAGGTGTCGGCCGACGTGCAGCAGCGCGTGCGCGACGCGGCGCGCGCGCTGAACTGGATTCCGAATGCGGCGGGCCGTGCGCTCGCGTCCACGCGCACCCACATCACGGGCGCGATCATTCCGACACTCGACGACCAGGTGTTCGCGTCGCAGGTCGCGGGCATGCAGACGGTCATGGCCGAGCACGGCATCACGCTGTTCCTCGGCTGCTCGAATTACGATCCCGCGCAGGCGCTGGCCCAGGTACGCGCGATGCTGTCGCGCGGCGTGGAAGCCGTGTCGCTGGTCGGCGAAGCGTATCCGCCGGAACTGTTCGAACTCCTTGCGATGCACCGCGTGCCGTACGTCGTCACGTATGCGTACCGCGACGACAGCCCGCACTGCTGCATCGGCTTCGACAACCGCGCGGCATTCGCGCGGCTCACCACTCACCTGCTCGACCTCGGCCATCGCGATTTCGCGATCATCATGCAGCCGTCGGCCGACAACGACCGCGTACAGGCCCGCCTGCGCGGCATACACGACACGCTCGCCGCGCGCGGGCTCGCGGTGCGCCCCGTCCATCAGCACGAGGGCGCGGCCACGATCGCCTTCGGGCGGGCGAGCCTGCGCGCGATCGTGAACAGCGACGCGGCGACGCGGCCGACAGCCGTGATCTGCGGGAACGACGCGCTCGCGCTGGGCGCGCTGCTCGAGGCGCAGGCGCTCGGCATCGACGTGCCCGCGCAATTGTCGATCACCGGGTTCGACGACGTCGCGCTCGCGCGCGAAATCCAGCCGCCGCTGACGACGATGTGGGTCGACACCGACGCGATCGGGCGCCAGGCCGCCCAGGCCTTGCTCGACGCGCTCGAGAACGGCGCGACGGGGCCCGGTCATGCCGTCTTGCCCGAATTGCGTATGCGGGGATCGGCTGCGCCACCGGCGCACGCGCGCGCAGCGGGAAAGAAATGAAGCCGTGGCGGGCAGCCTCGGCTGCCCGGCCCGCTCGTCACTGCATCACGTCGACCGGCAGCGTCTTGTCGAGCCTGTCGTGCCACGCCTGGATCGTCTTCGGCACGGTTTTCTTCCACGCGGGCACGTTCGAGTAATAGCGCATCCGGACGTTGCTCTGCGCGTCGAACACGAGCAGCCCGATCCACAGATCGTTGCCGCGGCGCATCACGATCGCGGCGTTCGTCGTCGCGATGCCGCGCACCCAGTACGACGTCACGTGCGCGTTCAGCCCGTCGAGATCCCTTGCTTCGGCGCCGTAATTGACGATGTCGACGAGCGTCTGGTAATCGGCACCGAGCAGCTTGTGCGCGATCGCGTTCTGCTGCGCATTGGCGAGCACATGCAGGCTCACAAGATCCGCCGGCGGCTTCGCTTGCATCTGCGACGCCGTCACATAATCGCCCGAGTAGACGACGCCCGCACCGGCGCCGCATTCGCCGTCGGCGCCGTGCTGCACGACCTGAACGCGTGCACCCTTGAGGCTGAAGTCGAGACGGCATTGATCGTGACTGAACGTGCCACTATTGCCGTGCAGTTCGATATCGCCACCAAGTTCGCCGGTATTCGCGCCGTTGTTGCCGGCCAGCTCGAAATGTAAACGTGGCGCCGTGCCGGTGAACGTCAGCACACCACCGAACGACGGATTACCACTGTCGAGATACCACGTCTGCTGCCAGCGATCGGCGGCCAGCGGCCTGCCGTTCAGGCTCGCGAGCCGTTCGCGGTAGCGGTCGCCGAGGCACGATTCGTCGGCGCCGCACCGGTCGCGCTGCTTGAGCCATTTCACCTGCGCGGCCTTCAGCGCGGCCGTATCGCCGCCTTTCGCGAGCGCCTGCTTCCACGCCGCCGCGAGGTCGCCGTCGAGCTTCGACAGCGCGGCATCCGCGCAGATCGTCTTCTCGGTTGACGAAGCGGCCTTCGCGCAGTCGAAGCCGGCCGCGTGCGCGGCGGCCGGCAACAGCGTCAGCAGCGCGGCCGCCGCGACGGATCGCACACGCATGTGCAATGCACCTTCGGCGGAAATCGCGGTTTTCCCGCGAGCATTCGATCGGTTATGGAGGATCATCGGCTTGGATCGTCACTGGATCGCGCGCCTGTAGAAGCTACCTGCACGCGGCATTCGAGGTAAAAACGCCCGGCCCGGCATGGGGTGCATGCCGTTGCTCGCCGAAGCCTAACCCGAATGCGCGACGCCGATCAATCGACGTTCGATGTCGGCGCAACCGTCGCGGCGGCCTCGCGGCATTGCACGATGCCGTCGCGCAATGCCGCTTCCACGTCGGCATCGACCGACAGGATCGATGCGCACGCAACGATCAGTTCGAGCCCGCGGCTCGCATGATGCCCCTTGCACAGGCCGCACGGCGTGATCGCGTTGTGGCGCCTGCCGGCCTTCCGGATCTGCGGGCCGACGCAATACGGCGGTCAGCCGTCGAACGGCGCCAGCTCGTAACTCGTGCTCCGGCCGCCGGACGAAGAGCGTTGCAGCACGCCGCGCTCGACGAGTTCAGTGATGTCACGCAGCGCCGTATCCTGCGAGCACTTCGCGAGCGCCGCCCACTTGGTGCTCGTCAACTTCCCCTCGAAGCCGTCGAGCAGGCGATTCATGACCTTGGCCTGGCGTTCGTTCATCGCGACGCCGGCACATCGTTGCCAGAAGCGCGCCTTGACCAGCACGGCGTCGAGCGTCGCATGCGCGTGATCGATGGCCCGGCCGAGTGCGGTCAGGAACCACGCGAGCCATTCCGTGACATCGAGCGAACCGCGCTGCGTCCGCTCCAGCACGTCGTAATACGCGTTGCGCTCGCGCTGGATTTGCGCCGACAGGCTATAGAAGCGTTGCGGACTGCGGTCGGCACGCGCCAGGACCAGATCCCCGAGCGCACGCGCGATGCGGCCGTTGCCGTCGTCGAACGGATGGAGCGTGACGAACCACAGGTGGGCCAGGCCGGCCCGGATCAGCAGGGGCTCGACCGGCGCGGCATTGAGCCACGCGAGAAAACGCCCGGTTTCGTCGGCGAGGCGCGCGGCGGGCGGCGCCTCGAAATGCACGCGCTGGCGGCCGATCGGCCCGGACACGACCTGCATCGGTCCGGTCGCATCCGTGCGCCAGCCACCGACCGTGATCCGCGACATCCCCGAGTAGCCGGTCGGGAACAGCGCCGCATGCCACCCGAACAGGCGGGCTTCGGTGACCGGCGCCGCCGCATGGGTGGTCGCGTCCAGCACCATGTCGACGACGCCCTCGACGTGGCGGTCGACCGGCGCCAGCGCGCCGATATCGACCCCGAGCCGACGCGCGATCGACGACCGCACCGATGCCACGTTCAGGCTTTCGCCCTCGATCGCGCTGGTCTCGACGACGTCCTCCGTCAGCGCGGCCAGGCTGGCCTCGTCGCGCAGCGCCAGGCCGACGTCCGCCAGCCGCCCGGCCAGCATGCCTTGCGCACGACTGACGTCGGCGAGTGGCGTTGCCAGTGCAGGCAGGTCGAAGCGCCATGCGGGCCAGTCGGCCGACGCCCAGATGAAGGTGTAATCTCCGCTCATGATGCGGAGATTATCCCACCGATTCACCGCACGGCTCGATATTCTCCGCAAATCATGCGGAGAATAACGCGCCATTCACCGCAACCCCCGCCCCGCTACCGCGCCCGGCCCGCGCCGCCCTTCGCCGCGGGCGCGGCCTCCCCGAGCCGTTCCGCGAGAAATCCGATGAACGTGCGCAGCGTGACGAATCCTTCCCGATGCTGCGGAAACACCGCGTTGAGCGTGATCGGCGACGGCGCATACGCGTCGAGCACCGGCACGAGCGCGCCGCTGTCGAGCGCCGCGCCGACGATGAAGTGCGGCAGCAGCGCGATGCCGAGCCCCGCGATCGCCGCGTCGCGCACCACTTCGCCGTTGTTCGCGACGAGCGGCCCCTGCACGTCGAACGTGCGCGCCGCGCCGTCGACGCGGAATTCCCAGCCGATGCGCCGCTCGCGCCCGTACAGCAGGCACGTGTGGCCGGCGAGATCCGCCGGCGTCTGCGGCGTGCCCTGCCGCTTCAGATAAGCGGGGCTCGCGCACGCGACCATCCGCCACGCGCCGAGCGGGCGGGCGATCAACGTCGAATCCTCGAGCGAGCCGATCCGCAGCACGAGATCGAAGCCCTCGCCGATCAGGTCGACGCGCCGGTCGGTCAGGTCGAGGTTCAGCCGCACGGCCGGGTGCGCGGACAGGAATTCGGCGATCAGCGGCGACACGTGCGTGATCCCGAACGACAGCGGCGCGCTGATTTTCAGCGACCCGTGCAACTCGGTGCTGCGCACCGACATCGCCTGCTCGGCGTCGGCGATCTCCGCGAGGATCCGCTGCGCGCGCGCATAGAACTCCTGCCCCGATTCGGTTACCGCGAGGTTGCGCGTGTTCCGGTGCAACAGCCGCACGCCGAGCGACGCCTCCAGCGCCATCGTGCGCCGGCTGACGAACTGCTTGGACAGCATCAGTTGATCGGCCGCCGCCGTGAAGCTGCCGGCGTCGACTGTCGCGACGAAGATCCTCAGGTCGTTGATTTCCATATTGTCCACTCCATAGCGACAGTCATTATCTCTACAGCCATTTATTTGTCAAATCGATTGACCTAAGATTCATCTCAACGAACGGCCGGTCCCACTTCCGAGGTCCGGCGTCTTGAGGAACAAAAATCATGATCGAAATCCGTGCAGCAAACCAACGTGGCCGTGCGGAGCATGGCTGGCTCAGCTCCCGTCATTCCTTTTCGTTCGCGAATTACTACGATCCGAAGCAAGTCGGCTTCTCCGACCTGCTGGTGATCAACGACGATCGCGTCGCGCCGGGCCGCGGCTTCGGCACGCACCCGCACCGCGACATGGAGATCCTGTCGTACGTGCTCGACGGCGCGCTGGAACACAAGGACTCGATGGGCACCGGCTCGGTGATCGTGCCGGGCGACGTGCAGCTGATGAGCGCAGGCACGGGCGTGCGCCACAGCGAGTTCAACCACTCGCCGGAACTGCCGGTCCACTTCCTGCAGATCTGGGTGGGGCCGGCCGAGAAGGGTGCCGAGCCGCGCTATCAGCAGACGAATGTCACCGCAGACGACAAGCGCGGCAAGCTCGCCCTCGTCGTATCGCCGAACGGCGACGCCGGTTCGCTGAAGATCCGGCAGGACACGCGGATTTACGCGGGCTTGTTCGACGGCGCCGAACGCGCGACGCTGGAACTGGCGCCGGACCGCTTTGCGTACGTGCACGTGGCACGCGGCAGCGTGTCGGTCAACGGCGTGACGCTCGGCGAAGGCGACGGCGTGCGCATCCGCGACGAACGGACGCTGACGTTCGCCGACGGGAAGGATGCCGAAGTGCTGGTGTTCGACCTGCGTCCGGTCGAAGTAACGGCCGAGTGGGCATGAAGCCCGTTCGGGAAACCGGGCCCCGCTGAACGCGGGGCCCTTTTAATCGGAGATTCGCAACATGGCCAAGGTTCTCGTTCTTTATTACTCGTCCTACGGGCACGTCGAAACGATGGCGCAGCACGTCGCGGAAGGCGCGAAGTCGGTGCCCGGCGTCGAGGTCACGCTCAAGCGCGTGCCGGAAACGATTCCCGTCGACCAGGCCCGGGCGATCGGCGTGAAGGTCGACCAGGCTGCACCGGTCGCGACCGTGGACGAACTTGCCGGCTACGATGCGATCATCTTCGGCACGCCGACCCGTTTCGGCAACATGGCCGGCCAGATGCGCACATTCCTCGACCAAACCGGCGGCCTGTGGATGAAGGGCGCGCTCGTCGGCAAGATCGGCAGCGTGTTCGCGTCGACCGGCACGCAGCACGGCGGCCAGGAAACGACGATCACGTCGTTCCACACGACGCTCCTGCACCACGGGATGGTGATCGTGGGCGTGCCGTATGCGTGCAGCGGCCTCGTCAACATGAACGAAATCACCGGCGGCACGCCGTACGGCGCCACCACGCTCGCGGGCGCGGACGGCAGCCGCCAGCCGAGCGCGAACGAGCTCGACATCGCGCGTTATCAAGGCAAGCACGTCGCGGAACTCGCCAGCAAGCTCGCGTCGTAACAGGCCGCCTTCGCGGCCTCGCACACGCGCACACGGCGCCGGTCGACCCGGCGCCGTGTGCGCTGTGCCCAGGGCCGGCCGTTACTGGCCCGACGCCGGAGCGGCCGGCGCCGCCTTCGTCGCGGGCGCCTTCTGTGCGGCGTTCTGCGGGTAGTTGCTCTGGTCGTTGGTCAGCCGGTAGCCGCTGCCCGTGCCGATCGCCTTCAGGTCCGACGCGTGACGCGCCCGGGCGGCCTTGCGGGCCGCCTTCTTCTGCGCCTTGTCGATCTGCTTCTGCGTCGGCGCGGACGCCGGATCCTGCGCATACGCCGCCGGCGCGGCGGTCAACAGCAGACCGAACGACGCCGTTACTGCCACTGCCACCGAAACCACGCGAGACTTCTTCATGGCCGGACCTCCTTGTCGATTGTTGATTGTGGGTAGGACACCGGCGCGCACACGACCGCTTGCGACAACGGCACCGATGCAACGTTAGCCGAACAGTATCCGCTTGTCCCTGTGCGTTCCTGAATTCTCCCGATAACGGCAACGATACGTGGGCAGCGCGTATGCCGTCGTTCCGGCGCGTCGCCCGCGCCATCAGGGAAACCGATAACCCGGCCTGGGCCGGCCGGCGTTCAGATCCAGCGCGACAGCACCGGCAGCAGGACCGGCACGACGAAGGCGGTGAGCACGCCGTTCAATCCCATCCCGAGCCCGGCGAACGCGCCGGCCTCCTCGCTGACCTGGAACGCGCGCGCGGTGCCGATCCCGTGCGACGCGACGCCGAGCGCGAACCCGCGCACGGCCGGTTCGTCGACGCGCAGGGCGTTGAGGATCCCCCGCGCGCACACGGCCCCGAAGATCCCGGTCGAGATCACGAGCACGGCGGTGAGCGACGGAATCCCGCCGATTTCCGCCGCGACGGCCATCGCGATCGGCGTCGTCGCCGATTTCGGCGCGAGCGACGCGATCGTCTGGTGCGACGCCCCGAACAGCGCCGCGATGCCGACCGCCGACACGATCGCGGTCAGCGAGCCCGCGAGCAGGCCGACCAGCAGCGGTACCGCGGCGCGGCGCAGCTTCGACCACTGGCGGTACAGCGGCAGCGCGAGCGCGACGGTCGCGGGGCCGAGCAGGAAGTGGACGAACTGCGCGCCTTCGAAATACGTCGGGTACGGCGTGTGCGTGATCGTCAGCAGCACGACGATCAGCGCAACCGCGATCAGCACCGGGTTCGCGAGCGGGTTGAAGCGCGCCCGCGCATAGACGCCCTGCGCGAACAGATATGCGATCAGCGTGATGGTCAGGCCGAGCAGCGGGCTCGCGGCAAGATAGACCCAGATCGCGCCGAGTTTCGGGAAGGCCGTCATTGCGTGCCCTCCACCGCATCGCCCGCGCGCCGCTGGCGCCGCAGCAG
The DNA here is from genome assembly GCF_000466765.1 of Burkholderia sp. AU4i. Classification (NCBI taxonomy): domain Bacteria; kingdom Pseudomonadati; phylum Pseudomonadota; class Betaproteobacteria; order Burkholderiales; family Burkholderiaceae; genus Burkholderia; species Burkholderia sp. AU4i. The sequence continues at coordinate 11,680 of NZ_ASSI01000100.1, forward strand.
TGCACGCGTGACGAGCGCCGTCACGGCGATCGCGAGCGTGGTGCTGACGGCCAGCGCAACGACGACCGCGAGCGCATCGCCGCGCACGCGATCGGCCGACACCATGATGCCGACGCCGGCCGGCACGAACAGCAGCGACAGGTGGCGCAACAGCTCGAGCGCGGTCGGCTCGATCGCGTCGGCCACCTGCGGGCGCAGCATCACGAAGCCGAACAGCAGCAGCATGCCGATCACGGGCCCGGGCACCGGCAGGCCGAACAGGTAGGACACGCCTTCCCCAAGACACTGGAAGGTCAGCAAGACCGCGAACGCCTGCAGCATGAAACGCTTCTCCCGAACGGGGCCGCGCTGTCGTACGGCCGCGCGACCGATGGCCGGCGACTTGCGGCGCCGGCGTGGACGATACGCGCGATCGTACCAACAATGCCAGCCGCGCGGGGCCTTGCGGGCGCCGGGCCAACGATGCGGGCGGTCACGGGCACGCCGTGAAGCACCACGCAAAGCCGACGAGGATGCGGCGCGGTTCGCGAAGGAGCTCGTGTTGCCGAACCGGGACGAAAAAGCGCGGTCGATCGGGGCGTGCGGGTTGCAGTCCGGTACCTTCGCCCGGTTCACGCGCCGCACGCAACAAAGGCGGGCATGCGCCCGCCTCGTCGTCATACGCGTTCACGCTGCCCGCCTCACGGGCAGCGCGAGTGCGAACCCGTCGCTTACTTCAGTCGCGTCGCGAGTTCATTCGCCATCGCCTTCGTCGCGGCCTTCGTCGGCGCGTCGCCGGCCAGCGCGTTCAGCAAACCGAAATCATGGATCGTGCCGTCGTAGCGCGTGGTCGTCGCATCGACGCCGGCCGCGTCGAGCTTGCGGCCGTATGCTTCGCCCTCGTCACGCAGCACGTCGAACTGCGCGACCTGGATCAGCGCGGGCGGCAGGCCCTTCAACTGCGCGGTGCTTGCGCGCAGCGGCGACGCGTAGATCTCGTTGCGTTGCGCTTCGTTCTTCGTATAGGCATCCCAGAACCACTTCATCATCGGCCGCGTCAGGAAGTGCCCTTGCTGATACGCGTTGTACGAGCCCGTGTTGAAGTTGTGGTCCGTGACCGGCCACATCAGCCCCTGGAAGCGGATCGCGGGGCCACCCTTGTCCTTCGCCATCAGCGCCACCACGGCCGCCATGTTCCCGCCGACGCTGTTGCCGACCACCGCGAGGCGGCTGCCGTCGACGCCGATCTCCGCGCCGTGCGCGGCCACCCACTTCGTCGCCGCATACGCCTGGTTGATCGCGACCGGGTAATGCGCTTCCGGCGACGGCGTGTAGTTCACGAACACCGCGACGGCCCCCGATTGCACGACGAGATCGCGAACGAGGCGTTCATGCGTCGGAAAATCGCCGAGCACCCAGCCGCCGCCATGGATGAACACGAACACCGGCAGCGTGCCCGTCGCGCCTTGCGGGCGAACGATCGTGACCGGCACGGACAGGCCGTCCTGTTCGATCGTGCGGTTCGACACGTCGATCCCCGACAGGTCGACCTTCGTGCCGTTCTGCGCGTCGACCAGCACCTGTCGCGCCTTCGCGGGGCTCAGCGTTTCGAGGCCCGGGCCCTTCTGGCCGTTCAGCGCGGCGAGGAAAGCGCTCGTCGTCGTATCGGGGCGGGCGGTATCGGCACCGGCGGCGAATGCGGTGGTCGAGGCGGACAGTACAGCGGCGACGGCGGCAGCGATCAGCAGCGGCTTGACGATCTTCATGATGGTGTTCCTTGGCTTTAGCCGGTAAATGACGAGTGATGATTCGCAGTGCGATCGATCAGGCAAGCGTGAGCGTGACGTCGATGTTGCCGCGCGTCGCGTTCGAATACGGGCACACGAGGTGCGCTCGGTCGATCAGCGTCTGCGCGATGTCGCGATCGAGGCCCGGCAGCGAGATCGTCAGTTCGACTTCAATGCCGAAGCCGTTCGGGATCGCGCCGATGCCGACGCTGCCTTCGATGGAAGCGTCCGCGGGCATCGCGATCTTGTCGCGGGCCGCGACGAACTTCATCGCGCCGATGAAGCACGCGCTGTAGCCGGCGGCGAACAGTTGCTCGGGGTTCGCGCCTGCGCCGCCCGCGCCGCCGAGCTCGCGCGGCGTGGTCAGTTTCAGGTCGAGGTTGCTCTCGGGCACCGTGGCACGGCCGTCACGGCCGCCGGTGGCTTTTGCATGGGCGCGGTACAGCACTTTTTCGATCGACATGACAGACTCCTTTTCAGCAAATGAATGAAACAGCCTTCGAACCGGGGACCGCGTGCCGACAGCCTTGCTGCCCGCATCGCGCTTGTTTATCTACTCATAGATAGACAAACATCCCCAAAAAATGCAGATGGTCGAGCCATCTGCGCCAAAACTCTATCTATAGATAGATAGACAGCAAGATTCAATAAAAAGGCGGCGAACCGCCTCACTGCATGCGCGCTCCGTCAGGACCGCTTTTTCCAGACGGCCTCGACATCTTCGAGGCGCGCCCGTGTGTGAAACAGCCGGCTGGCCAGCACACTGCCCTGGAACGCCGCGTACAACGTGCGCGCAGCCGTATCGGGCTCGCCGCTGAACTGCAGCGTGCCTTCCTGCGCACCCTGCTTCAACAATTCCGCCAGCCAGCTCTCGTTGGCCTTGAAGAACGCCTGCACCGCCTGCCGCACATTCTCCGGCAACGTTTCGATGTCGGCCGCGAGCATCCCGCATAGGCAGATCAGGTTGCCGTCACCGAGCGTGCGGCCGAACATCTTCGTGTACAGGCTCAGCTTCACGTCGGCCGGCAACGCCGGATCGATCGCCCGCACGGCCGCGAGGACTTCGTCGCTGTAGGCCGCCACCGCTTCCAGCACGAGGTCGTCCTTCGACGGGAAGTAGTAGTGGATGCTCGACGTCTTCACGGCCACCAGGTCGGACAGGTCTCGATAGCTGAAGCCGTTGTAACCGCGCTGCATCATCAGCGTGATCGCGTGGTCGAGAATCTGTTCGCGGACGGTCGGTTTCGTTTCCATGGATCGAACTTTATCTACTCATAGATAGATAGTCAAGGACTTTATTTGGGGCGCGATGAGACGGTGTGCAAGCCGTGGCTCGACTGTCGAGATGCGCGGAACGCCGTGCCGAGGCTATTCAACCGACGCCCGGCATTTCGCTTGATGAGTCCGCGGGCACCGCGAACCGGCCACGGCCGGATGTCACACTTGAATCCGCGCCCAAGTGATCAGAGCGCGGATGACCGGCGCCTGCGTCGCTTCGATCAGAAACGGTAGGCAAATGCGAAGGCAAGCAGGCGGCGTTCGATTGTGCAAACGATGGCGGCAACACTGTGATCAACCACCCGTAACAAGCCTCGACGTGTGCTCATACGCACCGGACTCGACATCCGTGCCCTACCGGTTCTGCTGGGTGAAAGCCTTCAGAGACCGAACGGTACGTACGCATTCAGCGACTCGGGCGACTCGATGAACCCGGCTTCCCCGAACGTGCCGAGCCCACTGCCCCGCTTGCAGGAAAGAGGCGCGGCACCCGCGACAACCGCGCGTGCCTGCCACTTAATTTTGCAGAAAGTCGAGCACCATGCGATTGAATGCGTCCGCATGCTCCCACTGCGCCCAGTGCCCGCATCGCCCGAATACATGCAGGTGAGCATTCGGCATGCCCCACACGAGCCGCAGGCCCACATCCATCGGCACGAAACGATCGTCGCGCCCCCAGATCACGAGCGCGGGCGCCTTGATTTCGTTCAACCGGTGACCATAGTCGGGAAACTGCTTCGGATTGGCAGCCAGGCTTTTCACGAAGTTCTCGAGATGATCGCGCCGCGCCAGCATGTTATCGAGCCGCGTCTGCATCAGCTCTTCGGTCATCGTGCTCGCGTCGTAGACGAACACGTCGAGCATCTTCTTCAGGTTCTCGAGCGTTGGGTTGCGATACAGCCCTTGCAGCAGCTTGATGCCTTCGGTAGGCATCGGCACAAACTGGCTCGGACCGCCCGTGCCGCCGCCCATCAGCACCAGCTTGCCGACGCGCTCCGGATACGACAGCGCGAAGGCCACCGCGCTATGCCCGCCCATCGAGTTGCCGACGAGATGCGCGCGCTCGATGCCGAGCGTATCCAGCACGCCCTTCAGCACACGCGCGTTGAGGTCGGAGCGCGAGCCGGTGCAGATGATCGAATCGCTCTTGCCCCAGCCGGGACAGTCGACGAGGATCACGCGATAACCCGCGTTCGCGAACGCGTCCACGTTGCGATGGAAGTTCGCCCAGCCGCTCGCGCCCGGACCGGAGCCGTGCAGCAGAACGAGCGTTTCCTTGCCCGCGCCGGTGTCGTTGTAGTGCACGCGCAGTTCCGTGCCGCCTTCCATCACGTTCACGAACCTGCTGGTCGCGGCCTCTGTATGAATCACGGTGTCAGTCATGTCGATGTCCTTCGTCAGATCGATTCGGTTCCAAGTGTGTGCGAGCCGTTGGCCGACTCGCGCGGAGATTTCGCGACCACGGCGAGCGCACCGAGCGCCGCGATCACGATGAGCGGAATGCTCGAGATCACGAGCATCGACGCGCTCTGGCCCAACGCCAGCAGTTGCCCGGCGATCAGCGGGCCGACCATCGAACCCACACGGCCGACGGCCACCGCTGCGCCGACGCCCGTGCCGCGCACCCGCGTCGGATACGTTGCCCCGGCAAGCGCATACAGCACCGATTGCGTGCCGACGAGAAACAGCCCCGCCAGCAGGCCGCCCCATGCCATCGACACGCTGCCCGTCGCGCTGGCGAGCGCCAGCAACGCAATCGCGATGCCCGCATACATGCCGACCACGACCGGCCGCTTGCCCATGCGATCCATCAGCCCTGCGATCACGATCGCACCGACGCCGCCGCCGATGTTGAACATCATCTGCACGATGCTTGCCTGTACCGGTGTGAGGCCGCGCGAGAGCACCATCGACGGCAACCAGTTCATCAGGAAATACAGCACGATCAGCGTTCCCAGGTAGCTGATCCACAGCGCGATGGTCGTCACCGCGCGCCCGTCGCTGAAGAGCGCGCGCACGATGCCGTCCTTCGACTCGCGGGTCGCAGACTGGCTCGCCGCGACGAAGTGCGTCGACTCCTTCAGGAAGAGCGCCAGCAGCGGCAAGGTCAACAGCGGCCCGATCCCGCCGACATAGAAAATGTGCCGCCAGCCCTCAGCGCCCGGGCTGACGATGCCGATCACGGCCGCGAGCGCCGCGCCGAAAGGCATGCCGCAGTACATCGCGCCGACTGCCGTGCTGCGTTGTCCGGGCGCTGCCGCCTCCGCACACAGCGCGATCAGGTTCGGCATCGCAGCACCGAGACCGAGGCCCGTGAGAAAGCGCGCGACGAGCAGGCTCTGCAGATCCCACACCTGGGTCGTTGCAATCGAAAATATCCCGAACAGCGCGACCGACATCATCAGCACGCGCTTGCGGCCGATGCGATCCGCGAGCCTGCCGCCAATCGCCGCGCCCGGCAGCAGGCCGAGCGCGCCGATGCCGAATGCCCAGCCGAGCTGCGCGACCGCGAGATGAAACTCGCGTGCCATGCGCGGCGCGGCGATGCCGGTGGATTGCAGGTCGAGCCCCTCGAGGAGCGCGACCGCGAGGCACAAGCCGATGGTGATGGCGCCACCGGCGCGCGGGGGGGAAGCCGTTGACGTTTTCATTGATCTCTCCAGGTTGAACGATGCAGCGCTCTTCATGGCGCGTGGCATACCGAATGGTTCAGGCGCGTGCTTCGCGCTTCTTGAGATCGAGCGCGACGTCGACGATCATGTCTTCCTGGCCGCCCACCATGCGTCGCTTGCCGAGTTCGACGAGAATGTCGACGGCTTTCAGGCCGTACTTCTTCGCCGCGATTTCAGAGTGCCGCAGGAAGCTCGAATACACGCCCGCATAACCGAGCGCGAGCGTTTCGCGGTCCACCCGCACCGGTCGGTCCTGCAACGGGCGGACGATATCGTCGGCCGCATCGAGCAGGCGATAAAGATCGGTGCCGTGATGCCAGCCAAGGCGCTCGGCCGCCGCGATGAACACTTCGAGCGGGGCATTGCCCGCTCCCGCCCCCATGCCCGCCAGGCTCGCATCGATGCGGTCGCACCCCTCCTCGACCGCAACGATCGAGTTGGCCACGCCGAGGCTCAGGTTGTGATGGGCATGCATGCCCGTGTGGGTCTCGGGGCGAAGCACGGCCTTGAGCGCCCTGAAGCGCGCCCGGATGTCGTTCATGTTCATCGCGCCGCCGGAATCGACCACGTACACGCAGGTCGCTCCGTAGCTTTCCATCTTCTTCGCCTCGATAGCGAGGTGGTCAGGCGTGGTCATGTGGCTCATCATCAGAAAGCCGACGGTATCCATGCCGAGGCTGCGCGCATATTCGATGTGCTGCTTCGAAATGTCCGCCTCCGTGCAATGGGTCGCGACACGTACGACACGCGCGCCCGCGTCGTACGCGGCCTTCAGGTCGTGAATCGTGCCGATGCCGGGCAGCAGCAGCGTCGCGATTTGCGCGTGCTTCACCACATCGGCGACCGCCTCGATCCATTCCAGATCGCCATGCGCGCCGAAGCCATAGTTGAAGCTCGAGCCCTGCAAGCCATCGCCATGCGCGACCTCGATGCTGTCGACCTTCGCCTCGTCCAGCGCGCGGGCGATGTCCTGCACGTTCCGAATCGAATACTGATGACGGATCGCGTGCATGCCGTCGCGCAGCGTCACATCGGAGATATAGAGTTTCTTGTCCATGATCGGGTGCTCCTTGCTTCAGGCGTTCACGAGCGACGCAGCCATGCGCTCGGCCGTTGCCAGCGCGGCGGAAGTCATGATGTCGAGATTGCCCGCGTAGGCCGGCAGATAATGGGCCGCGCCTTCCACCTCGATGAAGATCGAGGTCTTGAGTCCGCTGAAACGGCTGAGTCCGGGGATATGCAACGGCGCAGCGGCGGGGATCTCGTCGAACTGCACGGATTGCTTCAGGCGATAGCCGGGTACATAGGCCTGGACCGCAGCGGCCATCTGGCCGACCGACGCTTCGATCTGCGCCCGGTCTGCCGCTTCGGACAGCACATAGACCGTGTCGCGCATCATGAGCGGAGGCTCGGCCGGGTTGAGCACGATGATCGCCTTGCCCTTTCCGGCGCCGCCGACCGCTTCGATCGCCTTCGACGTCGTCTCCGTGAATTCGTCGATGTTGGCGCGCGTGCCGGGCCCCGCCGACTTGCTGCTGATCGATGCGACGATCTCCGCGTAATGCACCTTTGCGACCCGCGACACGGCCGCGACCATCGGGATCGTCGCCTGTCCGCCGCACGTGACCATGTTCACGTTCGGCGCATCGAGATGCGCGTCGAGGTTCACCACCGGCACACAATACGGGCCGATGGCAGCGGGCGTCAGGTCGATCACGCGAATGCCGGGCTTGAGCGCGCGCAGGAACGCGTCGTTCTTCACATGCGCGCCGGCGGACGTCGCATCGAACACGAAGTCGATCTCGTCGAATACGGGCAGGCGCGCCAGCCCTTCCACGCCTTCATGCGTCGTCGCCACGCCGAGCCTCGCGGCGCGCGCGAGGCCGTCCGAAGCCGGATCGATGCCGACCATCGCCGCGACGTCGAGATGCCTGCCGCGACGCATGATCTTGATCATCAGGTCGGTGCCGATGTTGCCGGATCCGATGATCGCGGCTTTGCACCTCGTGTTGTCTGTTGCCATGGAAATGTCTCCGTCCGTCATTCGCTGAAACTGGCGCGCACACTGCCGAGCCCTTCGATATGCGCCGTATAAGTGCCGGCCGCCTTCACCGCGACCATCGGGCCGAGCGCACCCGTCAGCACGATCTCGCCCGCGCGCAGCGGCGTGCCGAGTCGAGCCATCCGGTCGGCGAGCCACGCAGCCGCATTCAGTGGATTGCCGAGGCACGCACTTCCATTGCCGCGTGAAAGCACTTCGCCGTCCTGCGTGAGCGTCATCGCGCAAGCGGTCAGATCGATATCGCGCAGCAGCACCGGGCGGCTGCCGAGCACGAACAGCGCACTCGACGCGTTGTCCGCGACGGTGTCGAAAAACCGGATATCCCAGTCGCGGATGCGACTGTCGACGACCTCGACCGCGGCGACCGCATAAGCGGTCGCCGAGATCAGATCCGCGAAGGTGTGCTTTTCGGCGGTCAGGTCGCGTTCGAGCACGAGTGCGATCTCCGCTTCGACCTTCGGCTGAATCAACGAGGCGAGCGGCATCGGCTGGCTGTCGCCGTAAGCCATCGACGCGAACAACGCGCCGAAGTCGGGCTGATCGACGCCGAGTTGCTTCTGCACCGCGGGCGAAGTCAGGCCGATCTTCCTGCCGACGACGCGCTCGCCGTTCGCTGCGCGCAAGTCGTTGTTGATCTGCTGGATCGCGTAAGCGAGTGTCGCGTCGCCTTCGGGACACGTCTCGCGCAGTGGCGCGATCGTCCGACGCGAGGCCTGCGCTTCACGCAGGCGCGCGGCCATCGAAAGAATGTTGCTGTCATCCGACATGGTTCTATCTCCTGGAAAGGGCCTGTTCTTGCGCGTGCATCGCGCCGAAGCCGGCGATCCATTCCGGAATCGCGCGGTAGTAATCGATCGATGCCGCGTAACGACCGCTCGCGGCAAGCGCACCGAATGCCGCAACCCACGTGCGGATCTCGTGTGCGGACTTGCCTGCCTCAAGCGTGATTGCTTCGTTCGTGAAGCCATCGGCGGCGGTGAGTTCACCGCGTTCGAGCAGTTCGAGAAACGCGCGGTCCCATGCTGGATTGAGCGGATGCAGCCGGCTGTCACCCGCAGCGAACGCCTTGGCCGCCGCGACGGTGCGGGATTGCCGCGCATCGCGCGACTCCGGTGACGGGTTGCGTCCCGCGATCAACCGTTCCGCGACGACATCGTCCGCGCCCGAGATTTCCGGCACCGGTGGCTCATGCGAAATGCCGCCCGAGCCGATCAGCAGCACGCGCTTCGGCATGCGCGCGACGGCACGGCCAATCGCATCGCCGAGCAGCCGCGCGCGGCGGCACGACGCCATCGGCGGCGCAACCGAGTTGATGAACACGGGCACCACTGGATAGCGGTCGATGCCACCGGTGAGTACCTCGAGCGCCTGCGCGCAGCCGTGATCGACCTGCATGCGATACGAAACGGCGACGTCGATATCGCTCGCGAGCGCGGCATCGGCGAGCGCGAGCGCCACATCGCGCGCGACGGGCAACGGGCCGGCCGCGCTGCCGAAATCGCCGATGGCCGTTGCACTCACGCCGATGCAGAACTGCGGCATCACGTCGTAGAAAAATCCGTTGTAGTGGTCCGGCGCGAACACGATCACCAGCTCCGGATCGAACGCATCGACCCGCTCGCGCGCCGCGCGCTGCACCAGTTCGACTTCCGCGACGACTTTCGGACTGGGGTCGAAATACCCGTGCAAGGGGGTGTGCGACATGCATTCGAGATGAATCGGCATCTCAGGCCCCTACCAGGTCGGCGGCGTGCGCGAACGTCGCGCCGTTGGCCGTCGCGCCCGTTGCCATCACAAGCGACAGCCGTTGCGCAAGCTGCGACACGCAACCCGATACACATTGCGGCGAGCACATGCCGGCCACGAAGCGGTCGGGCCGCAACAGCACGACCGATTCGGGCACGCGCGCGAACCAGTCGCGCAAGCGCGAGTCGACATCGCCAACAGCGATCACGTCGTCAGGCACGTCGTCTTGGAAGGCGAGCTGCGGGTCGGGCTTCGCGATCACGAAGCACCCCCCAAGCGCGTTCCAGATGCGGCGCGCCTCGGGCGTCAGGCCGAAAGTCGGGTCCGTGCCCCACCCCACGATCGCGAAACGGTTGCCGATCGCATCGTCGAGCCGGACGATGCTGCCATCCACCAGACGCACGCGTGGCTGGATGAACATGCGGCCCACAGGAGTGCCCGCCTGCGCATCGCGGCCGTGCACCATCCGCCCGATCAGCGATTCACGTTTCTCGCTCATCAAACCGACCAGCCTGCCGAACGCGCCGTGTCCGCGCTTCGCGATCATGCGCGCGAGCAGCCCTTCGGACCGCGCGCGTCGCGCCAGAAGCACGACGCCCTCTTCATAGCGCGGCATCGGCTTGAAGCGCATTTCGACGAAGTAACGCTTCAGGGAAGGCAGCATGTCGAAACAGCGCACGAACGCGTCGCGCACTTTCGATCCGAAGAAACTCGTCGGCGCGAAGATATCGCCCGCGACTTCCGAGAGGTGGATCATCGAGCGCGCGTGGGCGCGCCGCTCAGTCGTGTAGGTATCGAGCAGCGCGTCGTGCGCCGTGCCTTTCACGACCATCGCGAGCTTCCAGCCGAGATTGCTCGCGTCGCGAATGCCGCTGTTGTAACCCTGCCCCTGCCACACCGGCATGATGTGTGCAGCGTCCCCCGCGAGCAGGATACGTTTGACGCGGAACGTGCTCGCGAGCCGCGCGTTGTGCGTATAGACCCGTCGGCGAATGTAGTCGACCTTGTCAGGATCGTCGACGACCCCGCGCACCAACGCCGCCATGTTCTCCGGCTTCGACAGTTCCTCCTCCGTCTCGCCCGGCATCACCATGAACTCGAAGCGCCGGATCCCGTGCGGCAGCGCCGCCGAAACGTAGGGACGCCGCGCGTCGCAATGCAGATAGACATGCGGAGAGCCGATCGGGTCGTTGCGCACGTCGATCACGATCCATTGATTCGGCTTCGTGCGGCCTTCGAACGGCACGTCGAGCGCGCGGCGCACAAAACTGTTGCCGCCGTCCGCACCGACGATGTATGCGGCACGAATCGTCGTCTTCGCACCGTTCGCGTCTGTCACGTCGAGGGTCACCCCGCTCTCGTCCTGCACGAAGCTGTCGACGCTGTGGCCAAGCAGCGTCGATACATTCTCGAAACGCCCGAGCCCCCTGTACAGAATCTGATCGGCGAGCGGCTGAATGAATGCATTGCGGCGCGGCCAGCCGAACTCGTCGGTGCGCGGCTCGATCGACGCGAAGCACTTCCCTTTCAGCGTGAAGCGCATCCAGTGATTCGGTGTGGTGTGCGGCAGCAGAGCGTCGACAAGGCCGACCGACTGGAATACGCGCAGTGCTTCGTCGTCGAGGCCGATGGCGCGCGGATAGTCGATGATCTGCGCGAGCTTCTCGATCACGACGACGCGCACCCCTTGCAGGCCGAGAATGTTCGCGATCATCAGGCCGACCGGGCCCGCGCCGATGATGGCGACATCTGCGTCGATCGAACGGTGTGTCGTTTCGTGAGGATGAGCGCGGCCGTTGCCGGCCGCCGGTTCAAAGGCGGGGCGCATGCTTGTCTCCTGACTGGGCTTGTCCGATGTGCTGAACCGACGAAGCGCCTGGCTCTCGATCGTTCAGCTTATGAACGCAGTTTATGGATGGCGGATAACCCCCTCAACAAAATCTCCGGAATGTGCATAGAATGCACATGATTGATTTCAATGGGATTTTTCCGTGACAACCTATACGAACGTGCGCGGACTGGCGCGCGGCCTCCAGGTACTGCGGGCTCTGAATGCGATGGAAGACGGACGCGCAACGAGTCAGCAGATCGCCGATCTGACCGGCCTGCATCGCACTACGGTGCGCCGCCTGCTCGAAACGTTGATGGAGGAAGGATTCGTGCGCCGCAGCACATCGGACGACAGCTTCCGCCTGACGCTCGCCGTGCGTTCGCTGAGCGAGGGCTTCACCGATACCGAGCGCATCGCCACCGTGGCGCCGCCGATCATGGGGCAGCTCCTGCAGCGCGTCGCGTGGCCATCAGATCTGACCACGCCCGATGGCGATGCGATGATCATCCGTGAGACGACGCATCGCTTCAGCCGGCTGTCGTTTCATCGCGCGATGGTCGGGCGGCGTTTGCCGATCTTGCTGACGGCTGCGGGCCGCGCCTACTTCGCAATGTGCCCCGACGAGGAGCGTGAGGACATTCTGGAACTGCTGCGCTCCGGTGCGGGCGGCGAAGAGCAACAGGCGTTCGCGAGAAACGATGCGCTCGTGCGCAAGCTGATCCGGCGTGTGCGAGAGGATGGTTTCGGCTCGAATCACGGGGACTGGACCGCACAGGCGAAGATCGGCGCGGTGGCGGTCGCGATCAGCGCGGACGAGCGCGTGATCGCGAGTCTCAATATCGTCTTCCTGTCGCGCGCGGTCAGTCTCGCAGATGCCACTCGCCGCTATGTGCCCGAGTTGCAAAAAACGGCGACCGAGATTGCCGCAGCGTTGAAGCTGGAACCAGGGACTCAGCCCCATCCATCGGCGTAAGCAAATCCACGGCAGCGATCCTCACTGCGGCTTCAACATCCGCTGAATGATCGTCCGCAACATCGCCCGGTGCGCGCGCGGCTTGAACCCCGGCTCGAACACCACGCGCCCGACCGCGCCTTCCGCGAGCGCGAGCAGCCACGTCGCGACAAGGTCGGGCTTCAGGCTTGCGTCGATCTTCCCTTGCGCCACGCCGCGCTTGATCAGCGCGACCATCCGCCCTTTCACCTGCGCCTCGTTCGCCGCGAACAGCGCGGCGACGTCCGGATTGCGCGTCGCCTCCGCCGCGGTCTCGACGCAGATGCGCGCATAGACGGGATCGCTCGACAGTTCCATCAACGTCAGTGCGATTTCCTCGATCGCGGCCAGCGCGTCGTCGGCGTCCGCATGCCGCGCGAACAGTTCGGCCATCTCGCGCTGGTCGTCCTGCGCGACTGCCTCGATGATCGACGCCTTCGTCGGGAAGTAGTGGAACAGGTTGCCGGGACTCATGCCGGCCGCCTTGCAGATCGCGGCCGTGGATGTCGCATGGAAGCCGTCGCGCGCAAAACAGTCGATCGCGGCATCCAGGATCTGGCGCCGCTTCGCTTCCACTCTTTCAGGGTCGATCTTTCTCAACAGGCACTCCGTACTCGACGATGACTCGAATCTTTATTAGACTGATTAATCGATCTATTATCGTGGCGACGTCCGGCAGGCGTCAAGGCAGCGTGCCCCCGCACATGCCGCCTGCGGCATCCACTCACGCCACCGTACCGAAGGCCTCTTGAAACGAATCGTCATCGCCGGCATCGCGCTCGTCCTGTTCGTGCTCGTCGTGGCCGGTGCGCTCGTGCTGCGCGGCCTCGCCGACTTCGAGCTGAAGGGCGCGAACGTGTCGTCGCTCACGTTCCGCGCCAACGGCGCCGACCTCGCCGGCACGCTCGCGCTGCCGGCCCATGCGCCCGGCGCGCCGATCGTACTGCTCGTGCACGGTGACGGGCCGCGCACCCGCTTCTCCGACGACGCGATGCTGCCGCTCGTCAACAGCCTGCTCGACGCCGGCATCGGCGTGTTCGCATGGGACAAGCAGGGCACCGGCCGCAGCGGCGGCGACTGGCTCGGGCAATCGATGCAGGATCGTGCGAACGAAACCATCGCCGCGATGGCGCGCGTGCGCGCCGTCGTCGGTCCCGCGCACAAGATCGGCCTGCTCGGCTTCTCGCAAGGCGGCTGGGTCGTGCCGCGCGTCGCGAATGCGGTGCGGCCCGCGTTCTCGGTGATCGTCGGCGGCGCCGTCAGCTGGCGCCGGCAAGGCACCTACCTGAGCCGGCAGCAGCTCCAGGCAACGGGCCTGCAGCCGGATCGAATCGATGCGACACTGGCCGCCGAGCGACGCGACAACGACCAAATCTTCGGTCGGTCGGACGTACCGGCCGATCCGAGCCGGCGCCCCGACATCGAGCCGCGCCGCTTCGGCTTCATCGCACGCAACTACCTGGAGGATTCGTCGCAGGCGCTCGCGACGATGCAGGGGCCCGTGCTGGCTGTGTGGGGCGCGCAGGACCGCAATGTCGATCCGGTCGACGAGGCGCATGCCTACACGCAAGCCTTCACGAACCGGCCCGACCGGCGCGTGGTGGTCGTGCCCGGTGCGACGCATGGGTTGCTGCGCGCCGGCTGGTTCGACTACCAGCTCGAGTCCGACTGGCCGACGTGGAAGATTTGGTTGTACATGGCGCTCGGCCGCCATGCGTATGCGCCCGGCACGCTCGCCCCGATCGAGGCGTGGATCCGGTCGCAGTGAACACGTGTGCAGTACCGCGGCGCCGCGAAGGCGCCGCACCTGAAACAGGCAATACGGCCGCGCCGGCTGGCATGGCCGCATCAAGGAGAGGTTCCAATGTTTTCGTGGTTTGAACGGCGCCTGCCGACTTTCCCGCTCGAAGATCCCGTCACGCCGCCGAAGGGATTCTTCTCGTTCGTCTGGGCGTGCACGAAAGGCGCGCGCGGCTGGATCCTGCTGATCGCGCTGACGTCGGCCGCGCTGGCCGCGTACGAAGCCGCGCTGTTCGCGATGATGGGCCGCGTGGTCGACTGGCTCGCATCCGCGACGCCGGCGGATTTCGGCGGCCGGCACTTCGGCACGCTCGCCGGTTTCGCGGCGATCCTCGCCGGCAGTGCCCTGCTGATCGCGCTGCATACGATGGTCAAGCACCAGGTGCTCGCGATCAACTTCCCGATGCGGCTGCGCTGGCTGTTTCACCGGCTGATGCTCGACCAGAGCCTGTCGTTCTACGCGAACGAATTCGCGGGCCGCGTGACGACCAAGATCATGCAGACCGCGTTGGCTGTGCGCGACGCGCTGTTCATGTCGGTCGACGTCGTGATCGGCGTCACCGCCTACCTGATCGGCATCCTCGCGCTCGCCGCCAGCTTCGACTGGCGGCTGATGATTCCGCTCGTGCTGTGGGCGCTCGGCTACGGCGCGGCGTGCGCGTATTTCGTGCCGCGCCTCGGTGCGGTCGGCAGCCGGCAGGCCGATGCACGCGCGCTGATGACGGGCCGCATCACCGACGCGTATTCGAACATCACGACCGTGAAGCTGTTCTCGCATACGCGGCGGGAAGCCGACCATGCACGACGCGCGATGGAAGCATTCAAGGAGACCGGCGACGCGCAGATGCGCCTCGTCAGCGCGTTCGAGGTCGTCAATCACCTGCTGTCGACGCTGCTGCTGGTCGGCTCCGCCGGGCTCGCGCTGTATCTGTGGATGCACGGCGAGGCGAGCGCGGGCGTCGTCGCGGCCGTGATCGCGATGGCGCTGCGCCTGTCGAGTTATTCGCACTGGATCATGTGGGAAATGACCGAGCTGTTCGAGAACGTCGGCACGATCCAGGACGGCATCAACACGCTGACGAAGGTGCGCAGCGTGGTCGACGCGCCCGATGCGAAGCCGCTTACGGTGCAGCGTGGCGAAATCGTGTTCGACAACGTGCAGTTCGCGCACGAGGACAACGATCGCGCGGTATTCGACGGGTTGAACCTGACGATCCGGCCGGGCGAGCGGATCGGCCTGATCGGCCGCTCGGGCGCCGGCAAGTCGACGCTCGTGAACCTGCTGCTACGCTTCTACGACGTGAGCGGCGGCGCGATCCGGATCGACGGGCAGGACATCGCGCACGTCACGCAGGACAGCCTGCGCGCAGCGATCGGGATGGTCACGCAGGATACGTCGCTGCTGCATCGGACGATGCGCGAGAACCTGCTGTACGGCCGCCCCGACGCGACCGAGCGCGAGATGCAGGACGCGGCCGAGCGCGCGGAAGCGTCCGAGTTCATCGACCGGCTGCGCGACCGCCACGGCCGCAGCGGCTACGACGTCGAGGTCGGCGAACGCGGCGTGAAGCTGTCGGGCGGCCAGCGGCAGCGCGTCGCGATCGCACGCGTGATGCTCAAGGACGCGCCGATCCTCGTGCTCGACGAAGCGACCAGCGCGCTCGATTCCGAGGTCGAAGTCGCGATCCAGCGCAGCCTCGACGGCCTGATGAGCGGCAAGACGGTGATCGCGATCGCGCACCGGCTGTCGACCATCGCGGCGATGGACCGGCTGATCGTGCTCGACGAAGGGCGCATCGTCGAGGAAGGCACGCACCAGCAACTGCTGCAGGCCGGCGGCATCTATGCGGCGCTGTGGGCGCACCAGAGCGGCGGGTTCCTCGGTGAAACGGCGGAGGTGGAGAAGGCGGCGCAGTAGGCGGGAGCGCTGTGGCAACATGGCGCACGGCGATCGTCGGCCGGTTCGGCCGCGGTCGCATTCCCGCCGGCGGGATGCCCGCCCCCGGCTTGCCGTCGCCCGACGCAGATCCAAGGAGCCCCGCATGACCACGCGACCGGATATCGCCACCGCGCTCGACGCGCCCGATTCGGTGCTCGAGGAAGACGAGCAGCGATTCGTGCAGCGGATTCGTCAGCACGGGTGGTTCCGCACGGAAGTGTTCGCGGAAGGGGACGCGCCCGGGTTTTCTTTCACGACCGGGCTGTGGGTCAACCACGGTTTTCCGGAACTCATCGTGTTCTCGATGCCGGCGCGCATCGTCCATGACGTGCTGTGGGACGTCTACCGGATGGTCGCAGCCGGCACGCCGCCGCCGGTCGGCGAAGTCACGGATGCCGTCTTCGGCAACGCGAACGCGCTGCTGATGCCGGTCGAGAAGGCGCACTACGAAGCCCATCTCGGCTGGAACCGCTGGTTCTACGGCAACGACGAGTTCCCGTGCGTGCAGTTGCTGTGGCCCGACCGCGACGGGGTGTTCCCGTGGCAGCCGGAAGCGGACGACGCGTTGAACGCCGCGCAGCCGCGCCTGTTCGGCGCCGGCAACCAACACCACTGACCCGCGCGCAGGATCGCGCGGCACCGTGCAAGCGTGCCGCGCGGCCCGACGCTACAACCGCACGACCGTCGATTTCAGCTCGGTGTACTTGTCGAGCGCGTGCAGCGACTTGTCGCGGCCGTTGCCCGACTGCTTGTAGCCGCCGAACGGAAAATTCAGGTCGTCGCTGCCGTCACCGTAGCAGTTGACCCACACGGTGCCCGCGCGCAGCCGCCGCGCAACGGCATGCGCGGTCGACAGATCGGCCGACCATACCGCCGCGGCCAGCCCGTACTCCGTGTCGTTGGCGATCCGCACGGCCTCGTCGACGTCGTCGAACACGATCACCGACAGCACGGGCCCGAAGATCTCCTCGCGCGCGATCTTCGCATCCGGTTTCACCTCGAACACCGTCGGCTCGACATAGAACCCGCCCGTCTCCTCGCGCACGCGCGCACCGCCCGTCACGAGGCGCCCCTCGTCGCGCCCGGCGCCGATGTAACCCATCACGCGATCGAGCTGCATGCGATCGACGATCGCCCCCATCGTCACCGACGGATCGAGCGGATGCCCGGGCACGAAGCGCCGCGACGCGTCGACCAGCTTCGCGACGAATTCATCCTTGATGTCGCGATGCACGAGCAGGCGCGAGCCGGCCGTGCACACTTCGCCCATGTTGAAGAAGATCGCGTCGGCGGCCGCCTGTGCGGCGCGGTCGAGATCGGGGTAATCGGGCAGCACGATGTTCGGCGACTTGCCGCCGAGCTCGAGCCAGACGCGCTTCAGGTTCGACTGCGCGGCGCACGCCATGATCTGCTGCCCCGTGCGCGTCGACCCCGTGAACGCGATGCAGTCGACGTCGCGATGCAGCGCGAGCGCCCTGCCCGGTTCCGCGCCGCCCGGCACGACGCTGAACACGCCCGCCGGCATGCCGGCGTCGCACGCGAGCTGCGCGACGCGGATCGCGGTGAGCGGCGATTTCTCGGACGGCTTGAGCACCACGCTGTTGCCTGCCGCGAGCGCCGGCGCGAACTTCCAGGCGGCCATCAGCAGCGGAAAATTCCACGGCACGACGGCCGCGACGACGCCGATCGGCTCGCGCGTGACGAGCCCGACCAGCCGAGGGTCCACCGGCGCCACTTCACCGCCGATCTTGTCGATCGCTTCCGCATACCATTCGACGCAATGCGCGGCGGCCGGCACGTCGATCGCCGTGGTATCGGCGATCGGCTTGCCGGTGTCGAGCGTCTCGAGCAGCGCGAGCTCGTCGAGGTGCTCGCGCATCAGCGCGGCCCAGCGCTGCAGCACCGCCTTGCGCGCGCGCGGGTTCAGCCCGGCCCACACGCCCGCGTCGAACGCGCGGCGCGCGGCCGCCACCGCGAGGTCGACGTCGTCGGCGCCGCAATCGGCCACGTGCGCGAGCACACGACCGTCGATCGGGCTCAAGCAGGCGAAGGTCGCGCCGGTTTGCGCGTGGCGCGTGGCGCCGTCGACGAACGCGCGCCCTTCGATCCGCAGCGCGGCCGCGCGGGCCTGCCAGTCTTCGAATGTCGATTGATTCATGCGTATCCTCGTGAAAAGTCCCGCATCACGATCCGGTAACCGGATCGATCGGCGTCAAGATGCCCGCGCGCGCCTCGATCGCTTCGCCCGCCGCGAGACACAGCGCCTCCTGAAAACGTCCGGCGACGAGTTGCACGCCGGTCGGCACGCCCTCGCGGATGCCGGTCGGCACCGACAGCCCCGGCAGCCCGAGCAGCGCGGTCGCGAGCAGCGGCCCCTGCCGGTCGACGATCGCGCGCATCGCGTCGTCGCCGTGCTGATCGGCGTCGACCGCGAACGGCCGCGCGCACGACACCGGCATCAGCAGCAGCGGATGGCGCACGAAGAACTGCTGCCAGTCGCGCAGCAACGCGGTGCGCCGCGCGAGGCCGTTCATGTAGCCCTCGAGATCCAGCGGCTTCGCGAGACGGCGCTGGCTCGCGAACGCGGTACGGATCGCGGCGTCGCCGTGCTGCATGATCACGTCGCCGAGGCCGCTGCGCGCTTCGTTGGTCACCAGGTCCAGCCACAGCTCGCACGCTTCGGCGAACCGCGGCGGCACCGCTTCCTCGACGATGCAGCCGGCGTCCTCGAGCCAGCGCGCGGCCTGCCGGATCGCATCGACCACCACGGGATCGGACGGCACGCCCGGCAGCGCCGCGCACACGGCCACGCGCGCGGGAAACGCGGTTTCGCGCGCCATCGGCGCAACCGGCATCCACCAAGCGTCGCGCGCGTCGCCTGCCGCCATCGCGTCGAGCGCGAGCCGCAGATCGCCGACCGTGCGGGCGAGCGGCCCCTGCACCGAGGCGAGCTGCACCGCGAGCGTGCGGTCCTTCGACTGCGTCGGGTTGTACGCCGGCACGCGGCCGGTGCTCGGCCGCAGCCCCGCGACACCGCATGCATAGGCCGGATAGCGGATCGAACCGCCGAGGTCGTTGCCGTGCGCGATCGCGCCGATGCCGGCGGCCACGGCCGCGGCGGCACCGCCGCTGGAACCGCCCGGCGTCAGCGACGAATCCCACGGATTCGACGTGCGGCCGTGCAGGTCGTTGTCGGTGAACCAGCGGTACGAAAACGCCGGCGCATTGCTGCGCCCGATCACGATCGCGCCGGCCTTGCGCAGGTTCGCGGTCACCGGGCTGTCCTCGTGCGCGACCTGGCCTGAAAACGCGCGCACGCCGTTGGTCGTCGCGTGTCCGGCCGTGTCGACGTTGATCTTCACGGTCACCGGCACGCCGTGCAGCGGGCCGACCGGTGCGCCGCGCGCGATCGCGGCATCGGCATCGGACGCGGCCTGCAACGCGCTGTCGGCCATCACGTCGACGATCGCGTTGATGACGGGGTTCACCGCGTCGAGCCGCTGCAGGCAGCTGCGCGTGAGTTCGGTTGCGGACACGTCGCGACGCGCGACGCGCTCGGCCATCTCGGCCGCGCTGAGACGCCACCATTCCTGGGTCATGAGTTGCTCCTCGTTGATCTCGATGATTGTCTTGTACCGGACGCGCGCTACGCGCACGGCTGTCCGGCCAGCGGGGCGTGCGACGCGTAGATCTTGCGGCACGTTTCGACGACTTCCCACGTGCCGCGAAAGCCCGGTGGAATCACGAACCGGTCGCCGGCGCGCAGCACGCGCTCGCGGCCGTCCGCGTCGCGCACGATCGCGACGCCGCTCAGCATCTCGCAATACTCGGACTCGTCGTACTCGATCGTCCAGCGGCCGGGCGTGCATTCCCAGATCCCGCAGCTGAACTGCCCGCACGGGCTGATGTAGTGATGCGACAGCGTCTGCAGCGGATTGCCGTCGAGCAGCAGCCCGCTCGGCACGCGGCTCTGCGTGAGCTTCGCCGGTGCCTGCATCAGGTCGACGAGAGTCGTGATGTTGGTCATGTGTGCCTCCAGGGCATGAGTGAATCGAAACGTTTCGGTGCCGCGCGGGCGAGCCGCCCCGCGCGCATCAGAGCAGGTCCATCATCCGGTGCCAGGTCATCGCGAGCGCCAGCATCGGCGTGCGCAGCGCGCGCCCGCCCGGAAAGTCGCGATGGCGAATCCGGCCGAACAGGTCGAAGCGCGCGGCCTGCGCGTCGATCGCTTCCGCGATCAGCCGCCCCGCGAGGCCCGTCACGTTGACGCCGTGCCCGGAAAATCCCTGCGCGAAATACACGGTCGGCTCGAGCCTGCCGAAATGCGGCGCGCGATTCATCGTCGCGTCGATCAGGCCGCCCCATGCATAGTCGATCCGCACATCGGCCAGCTGCGGGAACGTCTTCAGCATGTCGCGCCGCATCGCGGCCGCGAGGTCGCGCGGCGTATTCGTCGAGCTGCTGGCCTTGCCGCCCCACAAGAGCCGGCGGTCGCGCGTCAGCCGGAAATAGTCGAGCGCCGAACGGGTGTCGCAGACCGCCGCATCGGCCGGCATCGTCCTGGCCGCGCGCGCGTCGCCGAGCGGTTCCGTCGCGATCAGGTACGTCGCGACCGGAATGATCTTGCGCGCGAGCGCGGGTGCCAGCCGCCCCAGGTACGCGTTGCAGGCCAGCACGACATGACGGGCATCCACGTGCCCGCGCGCGCACGTGACGCGGTGATGCGGCGCGGCACGATCGAGCGCGAGCGCGGTCGTGTCCTCGTGGATCGTCACGCCGGCCTCGCGCGCCGCCCGCGCGAGGCCGAGCGTGTAGTTCAGCGGATGCAGGTGGCCGCTGCCTTCGTAGCGCAGGCCGCCGACGTAACGATCCGATGCGACGAAGCGATGCATGTCGGCGCGCTCGACGACTTCGTAGCCGCGATAACCGAAGCGTTTCGCCGCGGTATCGCGCCACGCGCGCAGCGCATCGAAATGGCGCGGCTTGTTCGCGGCGGTCAGGTAGCCGAAGGTCAGGTCGCAATCGATGCCGTAGCGCCCGACCCGCTGGCGGACGATGTCGACCGACTCCAGCCCCATCGCCCATACGCGCCGCACGTCGTCTTCCGGCAGGCAGGCCGAGAACGTATCGATGTCGCACGCGTACCCGGCAATCAGCTGGCCGCCGTTGCGTCCGCTCGCGCCCCAGCCGATCCTCGACGCCTCGACGAGCACGACCGAATGGCCGCGCTCGGCGAGCTCGAGTGCCGCGGACAGGCCCGTGAGCCCGCCGCCGATCACGCAGACGTCGGCCGTCACGGCCCCGTCGAGCGACGGATGCCGTGCGCGGTCGTTGGCGGTCGCTGAATAGTAGGACTGAACATGTTGCTGGTTTTCGAACTTGAGCATGTGCAAGACTCGCGAACGGCGTCGCGTCAGAACGCGTAGATGAGTTGGGTGGCGAGCAGGTCGTTCGACTTCTCGTACGACCCGTCGTGGCGCAGGAAGACCTTGTTGCTCGCCCAGTCGTGCCGGTATTCGACTTTCACCGTCACTTGCTGGGTCGGGTAGAACAGCAGGTCGAACGCGGCGGCCTGCCGCGTCGTGCCCTTGCACTCGAAGCCGACACCGCCGTTCGCCTTCGACAGCGCGAGGCAGTCCGCATCGATGCCGAAGCCGTTGTACGGATCCATCCCGTTGCCGTTCAGGCCGATCGAGGATCCGCCGCCGCCGTTCTTCCGGTTCACGAGCAGGTCGTAGCGCAGCGTCGCGCCCATGCGGCCGACCACCGGCGCGTTGAACTTGCGGTGCGCGAGCAGCGACAGCCCGAACCACTGCGCGAGCCCGCCGTTGAACGCGCCGTGCTGCTGCTGGCCGTAGTCGAACTCGGCGTTGTACTGCGCGTCGGCGAGCGTGTAGGTCGCATCGGCTTCGCCGAAGAAGAACGCGCCGTATGCGCTCGGCGCATTGCCTCCCACGCCGTAGCGCACGTTGCCGGTCGCCGGATCGACCGCGCTCGGCAGCGTCTGTCGGCCGATGCTGATCGAGCCGCCGACATCGAGCGCGCTGCCGCGCAGATAATCGACACGCGCGGTGAAGGTCGGCACCTTGTTGCTCGTCGTGATCGGGTCGCCGAAGGCGTTGACGCCGGTCTGCGTCACCGCGCCCGCGCTGCGGAACTGCTCGTTGCCGACGAAGAACTTCCACGCCCAGTGGCCGTCCGCGCTCTGGTAGTTGACGCCCGCGCCGATCGACGAGCCCGGATCGGAGAAGTCGTACAGCAGGTTGTGCGTGAGCGTGAGCATCTGGCTCGACTGCTGGTACTCGTAGCCGCCGAACCCCGTCACGAGCCCGCCGACGAACGCCGTCGTGCCCGACAGCGGTACCGTGACGACCGCCGTGTTCACGATGTCGAGCCCGCTCGCGCCGCTGCCCGTCATCATCGACAGGCCCGCGCCGCGGTTCGGCATCAGCGTGATTTCCGCGGACGGTGCGCTCGGGCCGACACCGAACGTCTTCTTGATGTCGAGGAATACGTCGCCGAACGTGCTGTTGTAGTAGGTGTACGCGTTTTCATGGTTCGCGAACTGGAACGACGAGGTGCCGCCACCGCGGTTGTACAGGTACGTCGGGTCGAGATAGCCCGTCACCGACAGCCCCGCGATCGGGCCCGTGCGCGCGGCGTCGGTCAGCGAATCGACCTTCAGCTGCTGATTGGCGACCTGCTGCCGGATTTCCGACACGTCGTCGTTGGTCAGCACGGCCGGCGCCTGCCCGTAGCCGGGTGCGGACGGGTCAGCCGCCGCACCGGTCGTCGCGTTCGCAGCGTTCGCCGCGACCGATGCGGCCGATGCGGCCGATGCGGCCGGCGTGGCCGATGGCTTCGCGGCGAGCTGCGATTGCAGCGCGCCCATCTGCCGTTGCAGCACGGCGATCTGCTGCTGCAGTGTGCGGATCTGGTCGGCGCTCGAATTCGCCGCGGCCAGCCCCGGTAGCGCTCCGGCGATCAGCGCGCAGAGCATCTTCTTTTTCATCGAATGTCTCCTGGTCGTTCGTCACTTCGTGGGATGCGGAATGCGGTCGTGCAGCGGCCGTGGGGCCGGCGCGCTCGCGGGCGGCATGGCGGACGGCGACGCGGGGGTGTCGGGCACCTCGGGCGCGGATGATGCGCGCCACGTACGCATGTCGCGCGCCTGCCGCCGCTCGCGGGCCAGCATCGCGCGGTTCACGACGACGACACCGATCGTCACGACCGTGATGAACACCGTGGCGAGCGCATTCATCTCCGGGTTGAGCCCCATCCGCACGCGCGAGAACACGACGAGCGGCAGCGTCGTCGACCCGGGGCCGGACAGGAACGCCGACAGGATCACGTCGTCGATCGATACCGTGAACGCCAGCAGCCAGCCGGACACCAGCGCCTGCGCGATCAGCGGCAGCGTGATCACGAAGAACACCTTCCACGGCCGCGCGCCGAGATCGAGCGCGGCCTCCTCGATCGAGCGATCGAGCTCCTTCACGCGCGACTGCACGATCACCGCGACGAACGACAGGCACAGCATCACGTGGCCGATCCAGATCGTCAGCCAGCCGCGCCCGGCCGGCCAGCCGAACGCCTGCTGCATCGCGACGAACAGCAGCAGCAGCGAGATGCCCTGGATCACTTCCGGAATCACGAGCGGCGCATTGATCATCGCGGCATACAGCGTGAAGCCGCGAAAGCGCCCCATCCTCGCGAGCACGAAACCGGCCCAGGTGCCGATCGCGACCGACGCGGTGGCCGTCAGCAGCGCGATCTTCAGCGACAGCCACGCGGCCGTCAGCAGCTCGTCGTCGTGCAGCAGCGCGCCATACCATTTCAGCGAGAAACCCGACCACACCGTCACCAGTTTCGACGCGTTGAACGAGTACGCGACCAGGCTGACGATCGGGACGTACAGAAACAGGAAGCCCGCGCCCAGCACGCACACGGACAGGATGCGATTCGCGCGGGTCATGGTTTTGCCTCCGCTTCGGTCTGGCTGTAATGGAGCAGCGCCATCGGCACGAGCAGCAGCAGCACCATCGTCACCGTCACGGCGGACGCCATCGGCCAGTCCATGTTGTTGAAGAACTCGTCCCACATCACGCGGCCGAGCATCAGCGTGTTTGCGCCCCCGAGCAGTTCGGGGATCACGTATTCGCCGACCGCCGGAATGAACACCAGCAGGCTGCCCGCGACGATGCCGTTGCGCGACAACGGCAGCGTGATGCGCCAGAACGCGGACCACGGCGTTGCGCCGAGATCGTTCGCCGCCTCGAGCAGCGTGAGATCCATCTTCACGAGATGCGCGTACAGCGGCATCACCATGAACGGCAGGTACGAATAGACCATCCCGATGTAGACGCCCGCGTCGGTGTGATAGAGGCGCAGCGGTGTCGCGATCACGCCGAGCGCCGCCAGCGCGTGGTTCAGCAGCCCGTCGTCCTTCATGATGCCGACCCACGCGTAGACGCGGATCAGGAACGACGTCCAGAACGGCAGCATCACGGCCATCATCAGCAGGTTGCGGCGAGCCGGCGTCGCGCGCGCGATGAAGTAGGCGATCGGATACCCGGCCAGCAGGCACATCAGCGTCGACGAGGCCGCCATCTTCAGCGAACTGACGTAGGTGTTCAGGTACAGGTCGTCCTGCAGCAGCAGCGCGTAATGCTTCAGCGACAGCGCGACGTGCACGGTGCCGGCCTCCAGCCGCGCGAGCGCGGTGTACGGCGGGATGCCCATCACCTGGTCGGCGAAGCTGATCTTCAGCACCAGCACGAACGGCAGCGCGAAGAAGATCGCGAGCCACACGAACGGCACGCCGATCGCGACGCTGCGGCCCGACGGCAGGAAGCGCGACAGCATGGAGAAACGGCCCGGACGCGATCGGCCGGCGCCGGTGCTCGCGGCGCCGGCAGACACCGGCGCGGACGAAGTGGAAGCGGAGGTTCTCATCGTGGCGTCCTCACTGCGTCAGCACGACGCCGCTGGCCGGCGACCACGACACGAACACGTCGTCGTTCCACGCCGGCGCGTTGTCGTTCATCAGGTGCGAGCTCGACAGGTTCGACACGACCGTCTTGCCGCTCGGCAGGCGCACGTGGTACAGCGAGTAGCTGCCCATGTACGCGATGTCGGTCACGACCCCGCGCGCCCAGTTGTGTTTCGAGCCCGGTTTCTCGCGCGACACGTGCACGCGCTCCGGGCGCACCGAGATGCCGACCGGCATCCCGAGCGGGCCCGTCACGCCGTGGCTCACGTACATGCGCGCCTCGAGGTCGTCGCTTTCGACGAAGATGTGGTCGGGTTCGTCCTCGACCACGCGCCCTTCGAACAGGTTGGTCGAGCCGATGAATTCGGCCGAGAAACGGCTGTTCGGGTATTCGTAGACTTCGCCGGGCGAGCCGATCTGCACGATCTTGCCCTCGCTCATCACCGCGAGGCGGCTCGCCATCGTCATCGCTTCTTCCTGGTCGTGCGTGACCATCACGCAGGTCACGTCGACCTTCTCGATGATGTTCACGAGTTCGAGCTGGGTCTTCTGGCGGATCTTCTTGTCGAGCGCGGACATCGGCTCGTCGAGCAGCAGCAGCTTCGGGCGCTTGACCAGCGAGCGAGCCAGCGCGACGCGCTGCTGCTGGCCGCCTGAAAGCTGATGCGGCTTGCGCTTCGCGTACTTGCTCATCTGCACGAGCGCGAGCGCGTCGGCCACGCGTTCCCGGATCTCGTTCTTCGGCGTGCCTTCCTGCTTCAGGCCGAACGCGACGTTCGATTCGACCGTCATGTGCGGGAACAGCGCGTACGACTGGAACATCATGTTGACCGGGCGGCGGTATGGCGGCAGCGACGCGAGGTCCTCGCCGTCGACGAAGATCTTGCCGGAGGTGGCCGTCTCGAGCCCGGCGAGCATGCGCAGCAGCGTCGACTTGCCGCAGCCGGAGCTGCCGAGCAGCGCGAACAGTTCGTTCTTCTCGATCGTCAGGTTCACGTTGTCGACGGCCGTGCTGTCGCCGAATTTCTTCACGACGTTTTCGATGCGGACGAAGGCGTCCGCATCGCGGCACATGCCGGCCGCCACCGACGCGGCAGGGAGCGTATGGATCATCGTCGCCTCCCTCAACCGCCCGACTTCAGCTGCAGCCACAGCCGGTTCTGCATCCGTGCGATGTCGGCGCTTCGCGGCATTGCGAGCGACGTCTTCGCGATCGTGGCATCGGACAGGTAGACGCTCGTGTCCTGCGCGATCACCGGTGTCACGAATGCGCGCGCGGCCTTGTTGGCGCTCGGGTAGAAGATCTCGTTCGTGATCGCCGCGTTGGTCTTCGGCTCCTCGATGTAGTTGATCCACTTCAGCGCGGCTTCCGGATGCGGCGCATCCTTCGGGATCGCCATCACGTCGAACCACAGCAGGCCGCCTTCCTTCGGATTCACGTAGCGGATTTCGTACGAGCGCTTCGCGTCCAGCGTGCGCCGCCGCGCGACGCCGACGTCGCCCGACCAGCCGAGCACGACGCACACATCGTTGTTCGCCAGGTCGTCCGCGTAGCCGGCCGAGCTGAACTGCGTCACGTACGGGCGGATCTTCTTCAGCACGTCGTAGGCCGCCTGGTAGTCGGCCGGGTTCTTGCTGTCGGGGTCCTTGCCCAGGTACTGCAGTGCCGCCGCGAACGCGGCGTCCGGCGCGTCGAGCAGCGAAATGCCGCAGCCCTTCAGCTTCGCCGCGTTGGCCGGGTCGAACAGCAGCGCCCAGCTGTCGGTCGGCGCGTTGTCGCCGAGCCGCTTCCTGACCGCCTCGACGTTGTAGCCGATACCCGTCGTGCCCCACGCCCACGGCACGCCGTACTGGTTGCCCGGGTCGGCCTTCGCGACCATCTTCATCAGCACCGGGTCGAGGTTCGCGAGATTCGGCAGCTTCGACTTGTCGAGCTTCTGGTACACGCCGGCCTGGATCTGCTGCGCGAGATAGTTCGACGTCGGCACGACGATGTCGTAGCCCGAGCTGCCCGCGAGCAGCTTAGTCTGCAGCGTATCGTCGCTGTCGTAGCTGTCGTAGCGCACCTTGATGCCCGACTGCTTCTCGAAAGTGGGCACCGTGTCCTTCGCGACGTACTCCGACCAGTTGTACACGTTCAGGTTGGCATCGCCGGCATGGGCGGGCAGGCTGGCCGCGCAGGCCAGCGCCGCCGACGTGACGAGCGCGACGCGCAACGCCGGTTGACGACGGATACGGATACGCATGGGGATTCTCCTTGTGATGGCGATCGGCCGTTGCGCCCGGTCCGGGTCGGGATTCGCGTCAACGCCGTCAGGCGGTGTTCGGCACAAGAGGCAATGTAGAGATCGCGGCCGGCAGCGTCAGTCCTGAAAACCGGGACAAACGGCGACGTCGACCGGCCCCGTTTGGGTAGATTCCCGTGTAGGCAGTCGAAAATATTCGTGATACCTGTAGCGCCACCGGAAATTCCTCGACACCCGACGTCATGAACGCTGCGCTGCCCGCCCCCGATCTCCCGCTGAGCCACGTCGCGTTCGTGACCGAAACGCTGGGCGACATCGCCCAGGCCGTCGGGACGCCGCGGTTCATGCGCGCCGTCTACGACACGCTCGTGCGCTACGTCGATTTCGACGCCGTGCATCTCGACTACGAGCGCGGCCCGTCGTCGGGCCGGCGCAACGTCGGCTGGATCGGCAGCTTCGGCCGCGAGCCCGAGCTGATCGCGCAGGTCATGCGCCACTACTACCGCAGCTACGCGAGCGAGGATGCAACGTACGCGGCGATCGAAACCGAAAACGACGTGCAGCTGCTGCAGGTATCCGCGCAGCGCGTGGCGAGCGAACTCCGGCATCTGTTCTTCGACGCCGGCGACATTCACGACGAATGCGTGATCGCGGGCGTGACGGGCGGCACGCGCTACTCGATCTCGATCGCGCGCTCGCGGCGGCTACCGCCGTTTTCGCTGAAGGAACTGAGCCTGCTGAAGCAGCTTTCACAGGTCGTGCTGCCGCTGGCGTCCACGCACAAGCGCCTGCTCGGCGCGATCTCCGCGGACGACGCGCCGCGCGACGAGCTCGATCCCGACCTCGTCGCGCAATGGCTGCCGGAATGGCACGAACGCCTGACCGCGCGCGAGATGCACGTATGCGCATCGTTCATCCAGGGCATGACCTCGGCGGCCATCGCGCAATCGATGGGGCTCAAGACGTCCACCGTCGACACGTACGCGAAGCGCGCCTTCGCAAAGCTCGGCGTCGATTCGCGCCGGCAACTGATGACGCTCGTGCTGAAAAACGCGTCGCGGCGGCACGGCGCATAACGTCCCCACGCACCGGCCACCGGCCGGTTGCGCGCGCATCCATCTCCGCGCCGCCTCATAACGATCCGACAATTTATTGGTTCCCTCGACGATGCGCTGTCCGTATCGTTCACCGACTCGTCAGACCAATCGACCAACGGGGGAATCCAACAATGAAACCAGTCCGTTCATTCGCACTGCTCGCGCTGCCGGCCGCGCTCTTCGCCGCCGGCGCCCACGCGCAAAGCAGCGTCACGCTGTACGGCATCGCCGATGCGGGCATCGCCTATGTCCACAACGCGCAGAACGCGAACGGCAGCAATGCGTCGAGCCTCGTCAAGTTCAGCAGCGGCAACCTGTCCGGCAGCCGCTGGGGGCTGCGCGGCACCGAGGATCTCGGCGGCGGCCTGGCCGCGCTGTTCCAGCTCGAGAACGGTTTCAACATCGGCACGGGCGCACTCGGCCAGGGCAGCCGCGAATTCGGCCGCAAGGCCGTCGTCGGCCTCGCGAGCAGCACGTACGGTACCGTCACGCTCGGCCGCCAGTACGATCCGGTCGTCGACCTCGTGCAGGGCCTCACTCAGGACAACTACTTCGGCGGCGTGTTCGCGACGCCGGGCGACCTCGACAACTACGACAACAGCCTGCGCGTCAGCAACTCGGTGAAATACACGAGCCCGCTGATCTCGGGCTTCCAGTTCGAGGGCCTGTACGGCTTCGGCGGCGTCGCGGGCGCCACCGGCAGCGGCCGCACGTACAGCTTCGGCGCAAGCTACGCGAACGGCCCGCTGTCGCTCGGCGCCGGCTTCTTCTATGCGAACGGCGGCTCCTCGGTCGCGAACGGCGTGCGCACGTGGTCGAGCAGCTCGGACACGCTGTTCAACACCGTGATCAACCAGGGCTTCTCGAGCGCGAAGTCGATCCAGATCGTGCGTGTGGCCGGCCAGTACGTGGCCGGGCCCGCCACCTTCGGCCTCGCGTATTCGAATACGCAGTACGGCGCGGACACGCTGTCGGCGTTCAGCCAGAACGCGAAGTTCAACAACGGCTCCGCGTTCTTCAACTGGCAGTTCTCGCCGGCGCTGCGCGCGGGTGTCGGCTACAACTACACGTCGCTGACGGGCCCGTCTTCCGCGCACTACAACCAGGTCAACCTCGGCGCGGACTACGCGCTGTCGAAGCGCACCGACCTGTATGCGCTGTTCGGCTACCAGAAGGCGAGCGGCAACACGCTCAACGCGAACGGCGCGGTCGTGAAGGCCGCCGCGTCGGTCGGCTCGTACGGCGTGAACTCCGGCACCGATACGCAGGAACTCGCGATCGTCGGGATTCGCCACAAGTTCTGATCGCGTCGCCGCCAGGCGACGACAGCGACGGACGACAGCCGGCAGGCGCGCACCGCGGTGCGCGCCTGCGGCGTTTACACTGTCCGCGTTCACGTTCCGCACGACACAAGGAGGCCGGCATGCTGACCGTATGGGGGCGCCGCAATGCATTCAACGTCCAGAAGGTGATGTGGCTCGTCGACGAGCTCGCGCTTGAGCATCGGCACGTGCCGGCCGGCGGGCAGTTCGGCGTGCTCGACACGCCCGGATTTCTCGCGATGAACCCGCACGGGCGCGTGCCCGTGATCGACGACGGCGGCACGGTCGTCTGGGAATCGCACAGCATCCTGCGCTACCTCGCCGCGCGTTACGGGCGCCCCGGTTTCTGGCACGACGATCCGGCCGAACAGTCGCGCGCCGACCGCTGGATGGACTGGTCGCAAACCACGCTGCAGCCGACGTTCCTGAACGGCGTGTTCCGGGGCTTCTACCGGACGCCGCCCGAGCAGCGCGACGCGGCGCGCGTCGAGCAAAGCATCGCGCAGTGCGCGCAATACTTCCGCACGCTCGATGCGGTGCTGGCCGGGCAACCGTTTCTCGCGGGCGACACGCTCACGCTCGCCGACATCGCGGCCGGCACGCATCTGTATCGCTATTTCGAGCTCGACATCGCCCGGCCGGACCTGCCGCACGTGCAAGCATGGTACGAACGGCTGAAAGCGCGGCCCGCGTATCGCGCGCACGTGATGATTCCGTTCGACGACCTGCGGGGCAAGCTCGACTGAGCGGGCGCCGCGCCAACGGCAGGCGGCTTGTTGGATGGTTGTAAGAACAACGGTGTAGGGTGCCGACCTGTACGCCCGCCGGATTTGCATGCGTCGTCGCGACCAGGATCGTCGCCAGGCGGGTCATCGCTGACCAACCACGCAGGCAACGTGATGAGCGCTCAGGACATTCCGGTCGACTTCGCTTTTCAGCAGGACACGGCGGCAGCCGTCCATCGAAACGCCGGCCTCGACGCGTTGCGCGCGTGCCTGACGTTGCTGGTGGTCTTTCACCACTGCGCGATCACATACGGCGCGCTCGGCGGGTGGTACTACCACGAGGTGGCTGCCGGGCCGTCCGTGGAATCCGCACTGCTGACGCTCTTCTGCGCGATCAACCAGGCCTTTTTCATGGGCCTGTTCTTTTTCCTGGCCGGTTATTACACGTCGCCGTCCATCGATCGCAAGGGCACCGCCCGTTTCGTCGCCGACCGGTTCATCAGGCTCGGCCTGCCTCTGCTGGTGTACGGCTTCGTGATCGGCCCGGCAACGATCGCCCTGGCGCAATCGGGCGCAGGCCACCCGTTCGCGGATACGCTGGGCCGCCTGTGGCGCAAAGGCACGTTCGAGAACGGCCCGATGTGGTTCGCCGAGGCGCTGCTGATGTTCAGCGCAGCCGCAGCACTCTGGCACATCGCCTTCCGGCGCACCGTGGCGCGCGATACGAACCGCCCCGCCCGCAACCCCTTTCCTTCCGACAGGACGTTGGCCGCCGCGGCGTTGTTCACGGGTATCGCGGCACTCGCGCTGCGGTCGCGATGGCCGGTAGGTACCAACGTATGGGGGCTGCAGCTCGGCTACTTCGCGAGCTACGTCGTGTTGTACGCAGCCGGGTGCCGGACCGCGCGCGTGCACTGGATCGAGCACCTGCCGGCACGGCAGGTCAGACTGTGGTGGCGCATCGCACTGCTGGCACTCCCTGTCCTGCCGGTCGCTTACCTGCTCGCCAAGCACGTTCCTGCATTGCACGGCCGCCCGCAGGACGTGATCTACGCATTCTGGGAGCCGCTGGTCGCGTGGGGAACGAGCCTGTTTCTTGCCAGCCGTTTCCAGCGGCGCTTCGATCGACTGACAGGCGCATGGCGGTCGCTGTCCCGGCGCGCGTACACGATCTACATCATCCATCCCCCGGTGCTGGTGGGTATCGCCCTCGTATGGCGAACCGTGCCGGCGTCGCCGTTCCTGAAATTCGCCGTGACCGGCGGCGTCGCCTGCGTCACGTGCTACCTGATTGCCGGCCTCCTGCTCCGGTTGCCGAGACTCGCGTCGATCCTGTAAGCGCACCCATGCCTGGCGCAGCTGGAAGAAGGCACACGATCAAGCCGGAAATGCGAGCCTAATGTCGCCGCATGCCCCCCGCCCCGCCCATGCCGCCGAACGCATGCATTCCGCCGAATTCGCGATGCGCGCCGACCGGGAACGCGCCATGGCGAAAACCGGCGCCGATAGGCACGCCGAAGCGGCGATGTTCGATCCCGTTGACGTGAACGACCGGATCGAAATGGTGGAAATGGTGGAAGTGGTGGAAACGATCGATGAAGACGAAGCTCACGCCCGCGCCGATGAAAAGCGGCGGCCCCCAGTACCCCAGGTCGGCATACGGGTAGTCCACCGCCGGATACCATAAAACACTACCATCGGGACTCTGCACGAACTGCCATGTGCCGTCGTCCTGCAGGCACGCACGCCCCACGATTTGCTGGTCCGTACCGTCGATGTTCGCTCGCGCGACGACTGCACGGCAGTTGGCCGTGTCGTCCGCCAGATCGTCGTACGTTTGCGCGAAGACCGCCGCGGAACAGCCGAGACAGACGATACCTATCCCGGCTCGAAACAAGTTGCACATGATCGGCTCCTGATTGCCCCCGACCACTCGATCGCGTGGCGCCGCTGACGGCGCCCGACACATCGGATTGCTCACGCACGATTCACCACGCGGCGGTAACGCGCCGCCGCTTCGTACAAGGTCTCCTGCCTGCTGAACGATGCGGCGCGCGTGCTTATTCCAGGGGTCTGGTGCGATTGACCGACGCGGGAACCTTCGACAGTCGATGCCGCGGCTGGCGGCCGGCGCCGGCCTAGCGCCTCGCGAAGCGGTAAGCCGCTGCCGCCGTGATCCCGAATACCAGATGGGCCACCAGCGTGATCGCACCACGGACCGGAACGAACCACGGGAAGATCGCGGTGAAGGCGTACAGGTTGACGCCGTACAGGATGAGGCCGAACGCGCCGCCTGCGAGTAGCGCGGCCGCGAGCGACAGGGTGCGGATCGTTTTCGCCAGCACGGCCGCATAGACCAGCGACAGCACCAGATGCACGAAGGTCGCCACCGCCATGACCAGCGGATCGAAGCCGGCGGACACGTCGAGCACGCGGCGCCCCATCACGATGGCGGCCGTGAGGCGTGCGTCGCGCAGCAGGTTCCCGACGGCATCATCGCCGGCGATCGGCCAGAGCAGCAGCTCGACGACGGTCGAGCCGACCGCCGCGGCGAACGCCGCCCAGAGAATCGGGACGACACTCGCGCGTTTCAACTGGCGCCCCCGGCGCAACCGGCCGAGGAATCGAAGCAGCGTGTGCCGCCTCCGCTCCGGCGCCGGCCGTGCAGCATGTGCCCGCGATGCCGAACCGGGCAGCCACGCAACATCACGACGCCCGTTCGCAATCCGTCCAGTAAGCGAACGGATCGCGATGCTTCGGATAGTTTTCGTCCAGCCATTTCAGCAAGGTCGCCCGTGCGTTGTCCATGTCGGCTTTCAGCGACGAGGTCGTCAATTCATGCACTTCGACGGACTTCTCGCGATCGACCACGAAGCAGTTCCAGTCGGGCCCGTCGAGATCCGGATCGTCGGACGCCTTCGACGACTTGCCCCAGCCGAACCCCTTGCGTGCGTCGATGTAGTACCGCGGATGCACTTTCAGGTACGACATCTCGCCGCCCTGCAGGCTGCTCTCCGCGCGCAGCACGTCGTGCCCGTCGACGATCTGCGTGACTTCCGGAAGCCGGCGCGCTCGCCATCCGGCGGGCAGCGTCGCGATGGCCTTGACGCTGTCGTACATCCCCCAATCCAGCCCCCACGCTTCGGCCATGCGCTTCATGAATGCGTCCGCATTCGGATAACCGCGCAGCTGAATCCGGGTCGACAGCGTGACTTCGATCCCGCCGCGCACGCCCGTGCCGGCGGATGCCTCGTTTGCGTTCGCTTCGAACGGGTTGCCGGGACGAGACGCGCGCGTCTCGTCCGCGGGCGCCATGCCCGAAAAAAGCTGGTCGAGCGCTGCACGCGCTTTCGACGATTTGTCCGGCCTGTTCATTGTTGACCTCGCTTGCACCCGCACGGATGCATACATTTCCGATTTTCGTTCATCTCTCCACCTCATCGTTTTTTCGCGGACGCATTGTCGTCGATCCGGCGCCGCCGGCCTAGTGCCTCGAATCGCACACCGCGTCCTTCGCACCAGCCGGCCCGCCGTGGCGGGTCGCCACGACCATTTCCATTTCGCTCACTTGCCTGCCGCCACCGCCGCCCGCATCCGCTCCATCAACGCCAGCACCTCCGGCCGATTCTCCCCCTTCGCGTGCACGAAGTAATACCGGAGCACCGAATCGACCTCGTGGCGGCTCACGCGCACGAGTTCGCTGCGCTTGAGATAGGCGTCCGCAAGCGGTACGCGCGCCAGCGCCACGCCGAGCCCGGCCTCGGCCGCGGCCAGCACGAGGTTGTAATCCTCGAACCGGCGATCCTGCGCGCGCGGCTTGAACGGCACGCCCAACGCATCGAACCACGTGCGCCAGCCGGTCACATCGGAATCGTGCAGCAACGGCATGTCGAGCAACGCGGCATCGCCGCGCCGGCGGCGTTCCGCAGCCAGTTGCGCGGCGAGCCGCGGATGCGCGACCGGATAGAGCCGCTCCGGCATGAACGCACGGGTTTCGAGCTGGCGCCAGTTGCCGCGCCCGTACCGGACCGACAGGTCCGCTTCGCCGCCGGCGATATCCACGTTGCGAAGATCGATGCCGAGTTCGATCTGCAACGCGGGGGCCTCGCTCTCGAGCGCATGCTGCCGCTCGAACAGCCACAGCTGCGCGAACGCCGGCACCACGCTCATCCTGACCAGTCGCGGCGCGCGCGGCGAACGCCACTGGTCGGCCGCACTGTCGATGATCGCGAACGCCTGTTCGATCCGGCCGACGAAGCGCTGCCCGTCCGGCGTCAGGCGCACGCCGCGCGCATGACGTTCGAACAACTTCAGGCCGAGCCAGTTTTCAACGGCGGCCACCCGCCGGCTGATCGCGCCGTGCGTCACGCCGGAGACGTCGGCGGCGGCCAGGAACGAACCCTCGCGCGCGACCGTGCACACCGTCTCCAGGCTCGCGAGCGGCGGCCGCGAAGCCGGCGCCGGCGCCGCGGCGGGCAACGCCGCGCCACGCTTCGCGCGGCCTGAAGCGCCGGCCGGCCGCCGGCTCGAGCTGTGAATCATCTTCATATCTGGATGCTGATCTGTGCGCTAGCTTAACATCTCGCGACGCCGCATCATCGCCGCATGAACACACTCTCCACACCGTCGTCGCGCACTGCGCGGCAGCCGCTGGTCGCGGCCGGCGCGGTCGCCTTCACGATCGTTTCGTGGGCGTCCGCTTTCCCGTTCATCCGGATCGGCCTGCATGGCCTGACCCCGCTTCAGCTCGCGGCGGCACGCTTCGCCACCGCGGCCGTGCTGATCGTCGCGTGGCTGGTGGCGCGGCGGCCGCGCGTGCCGACCCGGAGCGATGCGCTGCGCTTCCTGCTGTGCGGCTTTCTCGGCATCGCGCTGTACAACGCGCTGCTCAATACCGGCGAGCAGACCGTGTCGGCCGGCGCGGCGAGCTTCATCGTGAACACCCTGCCGATCTTCACGGCCCTGCTGGCCGCCGTGTTTCTCGGCGAGCGCTTCAATCGGTGGGGCTGGCTCGGCTCGCTCGTCAGCCTCGCCGGCATCGCGGTGATCGCGCGCGGGCAGCCGGGCGGCCTCGTCCTCGGCGCGGGCAGCACGCTGATTCTCGGCGCGGCCCTGTGTTCGGCCAGCTATTTCGTGCTGCAGCGGCGGCTGATTCCGGTATACGGCGCGCTGGCCTGCACCGCTTACACGCTGCTGGCCGGCGCGCTGCTGCTCGCGCCATGGCTGCCCGGCGCGCTCGGGGCACTGGGCAGCGGGTCGCGCGACACGACGCTGGCCGTCCTGATGCTCGGCATCTTCCCGGCCGCGCTGGGCTACGCGACCTGGACCTTCGCACTCGGCTACTTCGGCGCGGCGCGCGCCGCCAACTTCCTCTATCTGACGCCGGCGGTCGCGACGGCCCTGTCGATGGTCCTGACGGGCGAGCGGCCCGGGATCGAGACGGTGTGCGGCGGCCTGCTGGCGATCGCCGGCGTGATCTTCGTGGCGTTGCGCGGACGCGCTTAGGCGCAACGCCGCATCGGGCCGGTACAGTCAGCCCGACGCTCGTCAAGCGAACCGGTCGGATGAACCCCGGCACCTGCAAAGCCGATCGGATGGCGCGGACTGTCGACTCGCGCCAGTTCGCCAGCGCCGCCTGGGTTTGACCGTTAGTTGCATCGATAGGGGCATCGATCCCGATGAAACCCGGCAACTCAACCGGATGCGCATTTACAACCGTCCAAACTGTGCAGACAAATCGACCGAACAGTTCCGGATTGACCGTGCATCAGTGTCCATGGCTTCGCCCCGGCCGTCGGCCGAATAATGGATGCGGCCGTAAGGCCGTCGACAGCGAATCGCAATCCATCGCGTGCCGCGGCGCACGATTTCCGGCGTCCGGCGCCTCCGGATTTCGGGCGCAGGCCTTGCCGCGCCCGCCCCGTGGCGCGATTCGCTGCAGCGCGCAAAATCGGCTTCATATATATTCATACGAATTGCACGCCGTCAGGCCCCGGCCCGCTCATCCGGGCATCACACCGACGGGCAGGACGCGATGCAAGTGAAGCCCATGATGGGTATGGAGACTCGTCCGATCGCCCCGGCCTCGCCGTCGGACGGTCGAGACGTCCAATAGAACGATCATTCAAATCGGAGATGGCAGATGGAACGAAGCACTGTCGGCATGCGCTGCAAACCCCTGATCACCGTCGCACTGGCTGCCGCCGCATTCGCGGCCGCGTCGGGCGCGATGGCCGACCAGGTCGTCAAGATCGGCAGCGTCGAACCGACGACGGGCGGCATCTCGCACCTCGGCAAGGACAACGAGAACGGTGCGCGCCTCGCGGTCGAGGAAATCAACGCAAAGGGCCTGACGATCGGCGGCAAGAAGATCACGCTGCAACTCGATGCGCAGGATGACGCGGCCGACCCGCGGCAGGCCACGCAGGTTGCGCAGAAGCTCGTCGACGACAAGGTCGTCGCCGTGATCGGCCACCTGAACTCGGGCACGTCGATCCCGGCGTCGAAGATCTACAGCGACGCGGGCATCGTGCAGATCTCGCCGTCGGCCACGAACCCGACCTACACGCAGCAAGGCTTCAAGACGACGTACCGCGTGGTCGCGACCGACGCGCAGCAAGGCCCGGCGCTCGCGAGCTACGCGCAGGCGAAGGGCGTGAAGAGCGTCGCGGTGATCGACGATTCGACCGCGTACGGCCAGGGCCTCGCGAACGAGTTCGAGAAGAAGGCGAAGGCGCTCGGCCTGAAGGTGCTGTCGCACGACGCGACCAACGACAAGGCCGTCGACTTCCGCGCGATCCTGACGAAGGTCAAGGGCGAGAACCCGGACGCGATCATGTACGGCGGCATGGACGCCACCGGCGGCCCGCTCGCGAAGCAGGCGAAGCAGCTCGGCCTGCGCGCGAAGATCCTGTCCGGCGACGGCGTGTGCACCGACTCGCTGGCCGAACTGGCCGGCCCGGCAGCCGACAACGTGCTGTGCTCGCAGGCAGGCGCCGCGCTCGAGAAGATGCCGGGCGGCGCGGACTTCCTCGCGAAGTACCAGAAGCGCTTCAACCAGGGCATCAAGTTCGATGCGCCGTTCGCGTATGACGCGGTCTACATCGCTGTGGACGCGATGAAGCGCGCGAACTCGACCGACCCGGCGAAGATCCTCGCGGCGATGCCGGCGACGAAGTACGACGGCGTGATCGGCACGACGACCTTCGATGCGAAGGGCGACCTGACGCACGGGATCATCTCGATCTACGGCTACAAGAGCGGCAAGAAGACCTTCCTCGACCAGGTGAAGATGTAACCCGCCGCGGCGCCGGCACGACGGGAACGCCACTCGTCGGCGCCGGCGCCGCGCGGGCCGATTTCTGATTCACGGAGACGAAGCATCATGTGCGCAATGGCGTATGCGGAATTCCAACAGGAGTTGAGGAAGGCACAGTTGACGGCGCGCGAGTTCGCCCGCCTGATCCGGATGAACGAAAGTTCGATCACGAACTATTCGAGCAAGGGCACCGTCCCGTCCCACCTCGCGGTCATCGCGAAACTGATCGGCACGCTGGCCGCGCACGAGATCGATTTCCGGCGCGTGATCCGGCAGATGCGGATCGAACCGAAACGGCCGCGCGGCGGCGGCGTATTTCCTGCGGCGGACAAGCCGCGTTCCAGAAAAACGGCGAAGACCGACGCCTGAGTGCAGGCATGCGTCGACAGCGGCTCAACGCTTGCCGCTGGACGCTCGATGCCGGAACGGAAGTCGTTTCACGGGCACCGCGCCATGCGACGCCCGATCATCCTCCCGCCGCCCGCACGTGATCGAGCAGCGCCTGCAACGGATGACGCACCTGCTTCGAAGACATCCGCTTCACCTGGCTGCGGCATGAATAGCCGGTCGCCAGCGCCTCGCCTTCCCCACCCGCCGCATCGACGTGCGCCGCCCACGACTGCGCGTAGATCGTCTTCGACGTCTCGAGATTGCGCGCTTCGTGCCCATAGGTGCCCGACATCCCGCAGCACCCGGTTGCCTGCACGTGCAAGCGCAACCCGCGCCGTGCGAACACCTGTGTCCATTGCTTGCCGCTGTCGGGCGCATTGGTCTTCTCGGTGCAGTGCGGCAGCAACCGGTACGAACCGGCGACGCGCGGCACGCCGCCCGCATCCGCTTCCGGCAGCGCCTGCAGCAGCCATTCCTGCGGCAGCGCCACCTTCGGCACATCGGCGAGCCCCGTCACCTTCAGGTATTCCTGCCGATACGTGAGCGTCATCGCCGGATCGAGGCCGACCAGCGCGACCCCCGAGCGCGCCAGCGCCGCCAGCTGCCCGGCATTGCGGATCGCCGCCTTCTCGAACGCGCGCAAAAAGCCTTGCACGTGCAGCGCCTTGCCGTTCGGCGCGAGCGGCGCGAGCCACACCTGAAAACCCGTGCGCGCCGCCAGCTCGATCAGCGCCGCCAGCTGCTCGGTATCGAAATAGCGCGTGAACGTGTCCTGCACGATGACGACGCTGCGTGCGCGCTGCGCGTCGCTCAGCGCGGCGAGCGCCTGCGGGTCGGCCGGCTTCACGCGCCATTCGCGGATCACGGCGGCGAGATCGAAGCGGCTCAGGAGCGGGCTGTCGACCATGCCGACGTGCCGCTCGAGCAGCGTGCGCACCCAGCCGGCGCGCATCAGCCCGTTGTACAGCGCGGGCACGCGCGCCATCCACGGCATCGTGAATTCGAGCGAGCCGATCAGGTAGTCGCGCACCGGCCGCAGGTAGCGCTGGTGATACAGCTCGAGAAACCGCGAGCGGAATTCGGGCACGTTGACCTTGACCGGGCATTGCCCGGCGCACGATTTGCACGCGAGGCAGCCGGCCATTGCGTCGTACACCTCGTGCGAGAAATCGGTCTCGCCGTTGCGGGCCGCGCGGCTGTTGCGCCAGCGCGCGGCCAGGCCGCGCAGGAACGGCTGCCGTGCGCGCGCGGCCGCGACGACGTCGACGCCGGCCTGCCCTTGCAGGCGCAGCCATTCGCGCATCAGCGACGCACGCCCCTTCGGCGACTGCACGCGTTCGCGCGTCGCCTTCCACGACGGGCACATCGCGTCGTCCGGATCGAAGTTGTAGCACGCGCCGTTGCCGTTGCAGTGCATCGCCGTGCCGTAGCTCTGCCACACGCGCTCGTCGATCTGCCGATCGTGGTCGCCGCGCGTCGGCACTTCGTCGATCTTCAGCAGCCGCATCGTGTGATCCGGCGGCGTCGCGATCTTGCCCGGATTGAACTGGTTGTGCGGATCGAACGCGGCCTTCAGCTGCTGCAGCGACGGATACAGCTCGCCGAAGAACGCCGGCGCATATTCGGAGCGCACGCCCTTGCCGTGCTCGCCCCACAGCAGGCCGCCGTGGCGCTGCGTGAGCTCGGCCACCGCATCCGACACGGGCCGCACCAGCGCCGCCTGCTTCGGGTCCTTCATGTCGAGCGCGGGGCGCACGTGCAGCACGCCCGCGTCGACGTGGCCGAACATCCCGTACTGCAGCCCGTGGCCGTCGAGCAGCGCGCGAAATTCGGCGATGTACGCGGCGAGGTTCTCGGGCGGCACCGCGGTGTCCTCGACGAACGGCTGCGGGCGCGCCTCGCCCTGCACGTTGCCGAGCAGGCCGACCGCGCGCTTGCGCATCGCATACACGCGCTTCACCGCGTCGTCGCCGGCCGCGAGCGTGTGGCCCAGGCGCTCCACGCTGGCATCGGTGCGCAGATGGTCGACGAATGCGCGCACGCGTGCGTCGACGTCGTCCGCGTCGTCGCCGCTGAATTCGATCAGGTTGATGCCGAGCGTCGGACGTGCGTCGTCCTGCGGGAAATACTCGGCGACGCTGCTCCACACGAAGTCCTTCATCGCGAGCATCAGCACCTTCGAGTCGACCGTCTCGATCGACAGCGGCTGGTGCGCGAGCAGTGCGCGCGCGTCGCGCAGCGCATCCATGAAGCCCGCGTAGCGCACGTTGACCAGCATCGAAACCTTCGGGATCGGCAGCACGTTGAGCTTCGCCTCGACGACGAAGCCGAGCGAACCTTCGGCGCCGCACAGCACGCTGTTCAGGTTGAAGCGGCCGTCGGGTTCGCGCAGGTGCGCGAGGTCGTAGCCGGTCAGGCAGCGGTTGAGCTTCGGAAACTTCGCTTCGATCAGCGCGGCCTTGTCGTCGCTGATGCGTCGCGCGGTGCGGTACACCTTGCCGATGCGGTCCTGCCGCGCACAGCGGCGCTCCAGTTCTTCCGCATCGAGTGCGTCGCTGTGCAGCCGCTCGCCGCCCATCAGCACGAAATCCAGTTCGAGCACGTGATCGCGCGTCTTGCCGTACGTGCAGCTGCCCTGCCCGCTCGCGTCGGTGTTGATCATCCCGCCGACGGTCGCGCGGTTCGACGTCGACAGTTCCGGCGCGAAAAACAGCCCGTGCGGCTTCAGCGCCGCATTGAGCTGATCCTTGACGACGCCCGCCTGCACGCGCACCCAGCGGCGCTCGACGTCGATTTCGAGGATCCGGTTCATGTTCCGCGACAGGTCGACGACCACGCCGTCGGTCAACGATTGCCCGTTGGTTCCCGTGCCGCCGCCGCGCGCGGCCACCGCGACGTCGCGATGCACGGGCTCGGCGAGCAGCCTTGCCAGCAGCTGGACGTCGTCGGCATGCGCGGGGCAGATCACCGCTTGCGGCAGGCGCTGGTAGATCGAGTTGTCGGTGGCCTGCACCGTCCGGTTCGCATGGTCCGCGCGGATCTCCCCCGCGAATCCGGCAGCTCGGAGCGCGGCGAGAAAGTCACGGTACGCATTCGCGGGCGGGCTGGCGGGACGGGGCAACGAGGCGATCGACATGGGGCAAAAGCGCAGTGTGGGTGGAGCCGGCCGGTTCGCGCGCTCCAAAACATGATTTTTTGGCAAGTTTCCGCGCGACCGGGAATTCCAGTATCTTTGGAATTTCCGCGAGAAACAAACGAATTCTCGCCCGGCAAATATTGCATAAAACTCATGAATTACCGTCGCCTCACCCCGTCCATGTCGCTGCTGCTCGTGTTCGAGGCAGCCGCGCGGCATGAAAGCTACACGCGCGCGGCCGAGGAGCTGTCGCTGAGCCAGAGCGCGATCAGCCGGCAAGTCCAGACGCTCGAGGATCAACTCGGCGTGCCGCTGTTCCGGCGCGAGGGCCGCTCCGTGAAGCTGACCGAGGTCGGGCGCCGCTACTTCGCCGAGCTGAGCGGCGCACTGGGGCGCATCCGCGGCGCGACGCTGCAGGCGATGTCCCACCAGGCGGGCGCCGGCACGCTGCGGCTCGCCACCTTGCCGACGTTCGGCTCGAAATGGCTGTTGCCGCACCTGCACGACTTCTACACCGCGCATCCGGGCGTAACCGTGCACCTCCATTCGCGGATCGGCGCCATCGATTTCCTCAACGACGACCTCGATGCGGCCATCACCGTCGGCGCGGGCGACTGGCCGGGCCTGCACGCGCACCGGTTGTACAACGAGTTCCTGATCGCGATCGCGCCGCCGGACCCCGGCAGCCGCCGCAAGGCCGACGCGCGTTCGCCGGCGTGGGCCGCGAAACAGACGCTGCTCGGCGTGACGAGCAACCAGCAGGCGTGGGCCGAGTGGTTTTCGCACTATCGGCTCGACCATCGGCAGATGCGCATCGGCCCGAGCTTCGAGCTGACGTCGCACCTGATCCAGGCCGTGCGGGCCGGGATGGGGATCGGGCTGGTGCCGAAGGTGCTGGTGGAAGACGAGCTGGGCCGCAACGAACTCGTGTCGATCGGCGACGCGATCACCAGCCAGCGCAGCTACTACCTCGTCTATCCGCCGGGGAACGAGACGCTGCCGTCGCTCGTCGCGTTCCGCGAATGGCTGCTGAAGTCGTGCTGAAACAGGGCCGCCGGCGGACTGCCCGCGTTCAGGTACGCCATTCGCCGAGAATCTGTTCGGCCAGGTAGTCGCACGGCGGGCGCGCGGACTGCGCGCTGCGCGCGAGCACGACCTCGAGTTCGCCCAGCGGCGGCAGCCCGTGGCTTTCCGACAGCTGCACGAGATGATCGGGAATGCAGCAGCGCGCCAGCGGCGCGACCGCGAGCCCGGCCTCCACCATGCTGAGAAGGCCGAGGTGGCTCGGGCTCTCGTAGGACATCCGGTACGGGATCTTCCGCCGGTTCAGCGCCTTGACCGCGTGATCGCGCGCCATGCTGCCGCCGTGCGTGAAAAAGGCCACCGGCAGGGGCCGCTCCTCCCAAACGTTGCGCTTCGGCGACCCGACCCACACGAGCGGTTCGAGCCGGATCAGCTCGCCGGTCACGCCCTTGATCCGCGTGAGGCACGCGAGGTCGACCGTGTTGTCCTTCAGCATCGGCACGAGCGCGCTGCTCGGCTGGCCGATCACGCGCACTTCCACACGCGGGTGCATCGCGGCGAACTTGCCGAGCACCTGCGGCAGCAGCGACGAAATGTAGTCGTCGGGCACGCCGATCGTCACGCGGCCGCGAATCTCCGGGCGCACGACCGACGCCCAGGCCTCGTCGCGCATCGCCAGCATCCGGCGGCCGTATTCGGCAAGCATCGTGCCTTCGCCGGTCGGCGTCACGTTGCGCGTGTCGCGGATGAAGAGCGGCTTGCCGAGCGCATCCTCGAGCGCCTTGATCTGCATGCTCACCGCCGACGGCGACCGGTGCACGGCCTGCGCGCCCTGAGCGAACGATCCGGATTCGGCGACGGCCACCACCATCGCGAGCACATCGAGGTCGAGCTTTTTCATCGTATTCAGAAAAACTGATCAATCGATTCAGTTTATCCCGTTTTACTGTTCACCTCCACGATCGGACAATGACTCCCGTCAGCACTCACTCGTTGCAGGAATCGTCAGACATGCATACGTCCGGATCGCTCTACGGGTTTCTCGTCAT
The DNA here is from genome assembly GCF_000466765.1 of Burkholderia sp. AU4i. Classification (NCBI taxonomy): domain Bacteria; kingdom Pseudomonadati; phylum Pseudomonadota; class Betaproteobacteria; order Burkholderiales; family Burkholderiaceae; genus Burkholderia; species Burkholderia sp. AU4i. The sequence goes on from NZ_ASSI01000100.1 coordinate 55,063, forward strand.
CGGCGGCATGCTCGCGGTCACGCCCGGGCCGAACATGGTCTACGTGATGTCGCGCTCGATCGCGCAGGGCCGCACGGCGGGGCTCATTTCACTCGGTGGCGTGATGATCGGGTACCTGTTCTACATGTTCGGCGCGGCGTTCGGCATCACCACGCTGTTCATGAGCGTGCCCTATGCGGGCAGCGGGCTGGCCGTGGTCGGTGCGGCATACCTGTTGTATCTCGCATGGCAGGCCGTCAGGCCCGGCGGCCGTTCGCCGTTCGAGGTGCGGGCGTTGCCCAGCGAGCGGCCGCTGCGGCTGCTCGCGATGGGCGCGACGACCAGCGTGCTGAACCCGAAGCTCGCGATGCTGTTCATTTCGTTGCTGCCGCAGTTCATCGACTACCGGAACGGCAGCGTGCTCGGCCAGTCGCTGTTTCTCGGTTCGCTGCTGATCGCCGCATTCGCCTGCGCGAACGGGACGGTGGCGATCTGTTCCAGCAGCATCGCGAAGTTCCTGCACGGGCGCCCGACGCTGCTGCTCGCCCAGCGCTGGGCGATGGGGCTCATCCTCGGCGGGCTCGGCGTGCAGATGGTGGTCGATGCGTCGAGGATGGCAGGTGTGGCGTGACGTCCGCGCGTGCTCATGAAAAGGAATCGGCGAGCCGGGCGCGTCGCCGGCCGGTCGTCGCGCCAGGCATGCGCCGAGGACGCCGAACCGGCCGACGGCGCCCCCGTCACTTCGTCAGCAACTCGGCCTCCAGCTCGCGCAGCCTCTCCGGAAAGCGGACGCGCAGCACCAGGAACCACCCGAGCCCGATCGCCAGCAGCGCGACGAACACATAAGGCAGCCACGCATACACGCCCTCCGGCACCGGATACACGCTGCCGGCCAGCGGGATCGCGAGCAGCACGACCGCAACGACGCTGATCGCCACATGCCGCGCGCGAAGCCGGCGCTGGCGGCGCAGATAGAGCGGCGCGCCGATCGCCACCAGCACGTATGCAAGCAGCCAGCCATAGGTGGCAATCGAGCTGAGATAGCCATACGAGTCGAGTAGCGCGGTGCCGCGCGCGGTGAATACCAGCGCGGTGACCAGCGCCAGCACCGCGATCAGCGCCACCGCGACGTGCGGCGTCGCATTGCGCTCGTGTGCGTGACCCGTCGACGCATGCAGCACGCCCTGCCGCCCGAACGTATAGACGATCCGCGCCGCCGCATTGATCGACGAAAAGAACGCCGCGAAGAAGCTCAACGCCACCCCTGCGTCAATCAGCACGCCGACCCAGCCGGCGCCGAGCCGATGCGCGAGCACCGCGAGCGGGCCGTCGACCCGGTCGAGCGGCGGCGTCTGCCCGTGGAACGCGCTCACCATCCCGTACGCGCCGATCACGAACAGGATCGCCGGCCCGACGACGCTGATCAGCACCGCGCGCGGAATCGCGCGGAACGGGTCGCGCGCTTCCGCGCCGAGCACGGTTGCACTCTCGAACCCCGTGAAGCTGAAGAACGCGAGCACCATCCCGAGCTGCAGCTGGGTCGGCTTCACGCCTTCGAGCGTCAGTTGCGCGCGATCGACCGGATGCCCGCCGAACGCGATCGTGCCGATCACGACGACGGCGATCAGCAGCAGCGTCGCGAGTTCGACGAACAGCGTGAACCGCGTGGACAGCCGGATGTCGCGAAACGCGATGTACCACGCGGCGAACGCGGTGACGACCGTGAGCCCGAGCACCGCGCCGAGCGGCGTCGCGCCGCCGAGCAGCCCGGTCTCGCGGCCCAGCACGAGAAACGTGTTGATCGTCCCCTGCAGGATGCCCGCGGCGGCCACCGCGTAGGCAATCAGCAGCGACCAGCCGCAGATCGCGCCCCAGACCGGCCCGATGCCGGCCGACACGTATGCATACAGCGCCCCCGGCGACGCAGAATCGCGCGCGAACACCGAGATGCTCCACGACGCAAACAGCAGCGCGACGATCGCGAACAGGTACGCGAGCCACGTGCCGTTGCCGGCCGTCGCGAAGACGGCGGGGATCAGCACGCCGATCCCGCCGGACACGCCGACGAGGCCGATCGACTGCGCAATCAGTTCGGGCAGGCTCAGGTAGTTGCGCCGCAGGCCGCCCGCCGGCGGTACGGCATGCTGCGCGGGCAGTGCCTGCGCGGGGCTTGCTGGATGACTCATCGATTGACCTCGTCAGGAATGAAGCGGCGCCGCGTGCGTGCTGTCCGCGGCGGTAGTGGTGAGGGTGAGGGGGGTGACGGCGGCCGGCGCGAGCCGGTCAGTTCCAGGAATGGCGCGCGGGCTTCACACCGTTGAGGTAGTAGTTGCCGATCGCGTGATACTTCCAGCGCACCGGGTCGTGCAGCGTATGCACGCGCGCGTTGCGCCAGTGGCGGTCGAAGTTGTATTTCGCCAGCGTCGACTTGCTGCCGCCGAGCTCGAACAGCTTGCTCGCGGCAAGCAGCGCCACCTCGGTCGTCGCGATCTTCGCCTCGCCCACCGCGATCGCGGCCTGCGCAACCGTTTCCTCGCCCGGCTCGCGCTTCGCCGCGTCGACGAAGCGGCCCGAGCGCGCGAGCAGCGCTTCGGCCGCGTGCACGCGGTACGCGATGTCGCCGATCTGCGCGACCGTCAGCGGGTCCTCGCTCGCGCGCTCGACGCCGCTGTCGATCCACGGGCGCGCATGCTGCTGCACGAACGCGATCGTGTCCTGCAGCGCGGCGCGCGCGATCCCGAGGTCGATCGCGGCGGTCGTGATCTGCGCGAACGGGCCCGCGAAGGTCGGGCGATCGTACGAACGCTGCGTGTGGAAGATTTCGAACGGGCTCACACGCACGTTCTCGACGATCACCGTGCCGCTCGCGGTCGTGCGCTGCCCGAAGCCGCTCCAGTCATCCACGACGGTCAGCCCCGGCGCCCCCTGCCGCACGAAGGCGAGCACGGCCTGGTCCGACTCGTCGAGCGCGAGTACCGGAATCCAGTGCGCGAACAGCGTGCCGGTCGAATAGAACTTGCGGCCGTTCAGCACGAACGCGTCGCCGTCGCGATGCACGCGCGTCCGGATATCGAGCACGTTCTTGCCGCCGGCTTCGGAAAACGCGTTCCCGTAGCGCGTGCCCTTCAGGACGAGATCGAAGAAGAAGCGCTTCTGCGCATCGCTGCCTTCGAGGCGGATGTCCTCGATCAGGCAATAGTGGTTCTGCGGGATCTGGCCGAGCGACGGGTCCGCCTCTGAAACGATCGCGATCACTTCCGCGAGCGTGACGTTCGACACCTCCGCGCCGCCGTATTCGCGCGGCACGGTGATGCCCCACAGCCCGCTCGACGAGAACAGTTCGATCTCGTCGAACGGCAGCTTCCGCTCGCGGTCGCGCAACGCGGCGTGCTCGGCCAGCCGTGCCGCGACCTGACGCGCGACGTCGAGCGCCTCGGCATCCGAGCCGATGACGGGAACGGGCGTGGCGCCCGCTTGCGGTTGCACGTTTTCTTCGATGATTTCCGTAGACATGTCGATTCCGGCAAAGCTCATGAACCGGCCGGCGGCGCCGGGAAGCATCCGCCGACCTCCTGTTTCGATATCCGAAACGTCAAACCGGGTCGACCCGCGAGAACCGCCGGTGTCGCCCCCTCGATCGGCCGGCGCGCGGCACGCGTTCGTGCCCGCCGCGCACCGGCCCCCGCGTCACGCGGCAACCGCCTGCCGTCGCGCCTCGAGTTCGCGCACGAGCGGCAGCACGCGCTGGCCGAAGTACTCGACCTCCTCGATGAAATGCAGGAACCCCGCGAGCACGAGATCGACGCCGATCGCCTTCAGCGCGACGATCCGTTCGGCGATCTGCTGCGGCGTACCGATCAGGTTCGTGCGGAAGCCGTCGTTGTACTGCACGAGATCCTCGAACGTCGATTTCGCCCAGTTGCCCTCCCCCTCCGGCGACGCCTTGCCGGCCTGCTTCACCGCATCGCCGAACGCGTGCACGGCCTCGACGTGCGCGTGCCGGATGATGTCGTCGAGTACGGCCCGCGCCTCTTCCTCCGTATCGCGCGCGATCACGAACGCGTTGACGCCGATGCGCACGCAATGGTTGTTCGCCGCCGCCTTCGCGCGGATGTCGTCGATCTGCGCCTTCAGGTTCTCCGGCGTATTGCCGTTCGTGAAATACCAGTCCGACACGCTCGCCGCGTTGTCGCGCGCCGCGCGCGAGCTGCCGCCCTGGAAGATCTCCGGATGCGGCTTCTGCACCGGCTTCGGGCTCAGCGTGTAGTCGTTGAAGCGGTAGAAATCGCCCTTGAACGTGAAGTTGTCCTGCGTCCAGATGCCTTTCAGCGCCTGGATGAATTCCTTCGAGCGCCGGTAGCGTTCGTCGTGCTCGAGCCACGGCTCGCCGATCGCGGTGAATTCGCCCTTGAACCAGCCGCTCACGACGTTGATCGCGATGCGTCCGTTCGAGATGTGGTCGATCGTCGCGAGCTGCTTCGCGACCACGGCCGGATGCCACGGCCCCGGCAGGATCGCGGCGAGCACCTTGAGCTTCGTCGTCGCGTGCAGCAGCGCCTGGCTGAACGACACCGACTCGTGCTGGTATTCGGCGCCGTAGCCGGCCGTGAAGCGGATCTGGCTCAGCGCGTACTCGAAGCCGGCCGCCTCGGCCGTGCGTGCGAGCTGCTGGTTGTATTCGAGGCTCCAGTCGGTGCGTTGCTCGATCGTGCTGACGACGAGGCCGCCGCTGACGTTCGGCACCCAGTAGGCGAACTTGACGCCGTCGGCGGAAGGGTCGGTATGGCTCATGAGTGTGTCCTGGTCGGGAGGAAAAACGCAGGCGGCCTAAGCGGCCGCGACGGAAAGCGCATGCGGGCGCAGCTGCGGCACCGCGCGATCGACGGCGAGCGCGATGCGCGCACGCAGCGCCGGGCTCGCGATCTGGTACTGGTCGAAATCGCTTTCGGACGCATACACGCCGATCGGCAGCGTGCGTGCCTGGAAGAAGCTGAACAGCGGCCGGAGCTGATGGTCGATCACGAGCGCATGACGCTCGCTGCCGCCGGTGGCGGCGAGCAGCACGGGTACGTCGACCAGCGCCTCGTGATGCACAAGGTCGAACAGGTGCTTGAAGAGGCCCGTGTACGACGCGCGATACACGGGGCTCGCGACGACGAGTGCATCGGCCGTCTCGATCGCACGGATCTGCGCGTCGAGGTCGGCCGGCACCTGCGCGCGCGTCAGCGCGCCGGCCAGCCGGCTGCCGATCTCGCCGAGTTCGATCAGCCGCGTGTCGATCGGCAGCGCGGCGCCGAGTGCCGCGACGATCGCGTCGGTCAGCGCCAGCGTGCGCGACGGCCGTTGCAGGCCGCCCGATATCGCGACCACGTTGATTGCATTGCTCATCGGTTGCATTCCCATTGTCGAATCGGGTGCCGATGCACCCGCCACGACCTGGGTCAGCAAGGAGCGTGCCATTTCGACGAAGGCGATGAAAAAACGATCGTCTGCATGACGAAATGCATCGCGATCGACGGCCTGTCGCGGCACTCCCGCCGATCGGCACACGTTGATAAGCGTGCCAGCCACGGCATCACAACCATATTCCGCAGCACGATGAACGGGGGGAAACAGCGCTGCTGATGCACTGCTGCGTAATCAGCAGCGCGGTGTGCGGCGGACGCATTTTTCCGCTTCCGCACGGATTCCGGCAGGCGCGCGGCGTCCAGCGCAGCAATCCGGCATTGGTTATCAGAAATCGATGTTTCCCGCGTTGCGCAAAACGTTGAACACTCTGCTGATCACGCAGCACCCGGTCGGCAACGCCCGATGCAGCCTGGCCGTTTTCGTGCAGCGACCCGACGCATTCATCGCCATGACATCCATTTCCGTATCGCCCCGCGCGGAAAGCCTGCGCGTCGTCGCGCCGTCCCGCGACGAACCGGCCCCTCCCGATGCGCTGCAAACCGCCGGGCGCCTGGCGGCCGGCTTTGCACGAACTGCGGCCGAACGCGACCAGCAGGGCGGCACGCCGAAGGCCGAGCGCGACCAGTTGCGCGACAGCGGCCTCCTCGCGTTGAGCATCCCCGCCGCCTACGGCGGCCTCGGCGCAAGCTGGCGCACGACGTTCGACGCGGTCCGCGTGCTCGCGGCCGCCGACAGTTCGCTCGCGCACGTGTTCGGCTTCCATCACCTGATGCTCGCGACCGTGCGGCTGTTCGGCACGCCCGCGCAGTGGGAATCGTGGTTCGAGCGAACCGCGCGCCAGCAGTGGTTCTGGGGCAATGCGCTGAATCCGCTCGACGAACGCACGGTCAGCCGTTCGCGCGGCGCATGGCACGAATTCAGCGGCCAGAAGAGTTTTTGTTCGGGGGCGCTCGATTCGCAGATGCTGATCGCGTCCGCGCACGACGCGCAGACGCGCGCGTTCCTGATCGCGGCCGTGCCGACGCAGCGCAGCGGCATCTCGATCGCCGACGACTGGAACAACATCGGCCAGCGACAGACCGACAGCGGCACGGTCACGTTCGAGAAAGTGCGCGTCGAGGAACACGAACTGCTGACGGACCCGGGCCCGCTGTCGACGCCGTTCGCGTGCCTGCGCCCGCTCGTCGCGCAGCTCGTGCTGACGAACGTGTATCTCGGCATCGCCGAAGCCGCGTTCAGCGACGCGCGGCACTACACGCTGCACGAAGCGCGGCCGTGGCCCGGCGCGCAGGTCGCGAGCACCGGCGACGATCCGTACATCCTCGGCCAGTACGGCGAATTCTGGGTCGGGCTCGAAGCCGCGCGCGTGCTCGCCGACCGCGCGGCGGATCGCCTCGACGCCGCGTGGGCGCGCGATGCGGCGCTCACGCATGCGGAGCGCGGCGAGGTCGCGCTCGCCACGGCCGCTGCAAAGGTGTCGGCCACCCGCACCGGGCTCGATCTCTGCACGCGCATGTTCGACGTCGCCGGCGCACGCGCGACGCATGGCGCGCTGCGGCTCGACCGGCACTGGCGCAACCTGCGCACCCATACGCTCCACGATCCGCTCGCATACAAGATTCGCGAGATCGGCGAATGGGCGCTCAAGCGAACCTGGCCGACGCCGGGCTTCTACTCGTGAACCGCTCCCCTTCCGATGCGTGGCCCGACGCCGCGCCCGTCCTCACGCTGCCCGACCGGCCCGCGCTGGCGACGTCCATTCGCGCCCGCGCGCAGGTGTTCGTCGATCCGCGCTCGGTCGCGCTGCTCGAACGGATTCGCCTGGTCGCGCCGAGCGACGCGAACGTGCTGATCGTCGGCGAGACCGGCACCGGCAAGGAACTGATCGCGCGGCACGTGCACGGCCTCAGTCGCCGCAGCAACGGGCCGTTCGTCGCGGTGAACTGCGGCGCTTTCTCCGAGACGCTCGTCGAGAGCGAACTGTTCGGCCACGAGAAGGGCGCGTTTACGGGCGCGTTCAGCGCGAAGCCCGGCTGGTTCGAAGCCGCGAACGGCGGCACGCTGTTTCTCGACGAGATCGGCGACCTGCCGCTGTCGATGCAGGTCAAGCTGCTGCGCGTGCTGCAGGAGCGCGAGGTCGTGCGGCTCGGCTCGCGCACGGGCGTGCCGATCGACGTGCGCGTGGTTGCCGCGACCAACGTCGATCTGCAGCAGGCCGTCGCGCACGGGCAGTTTCGCGGCGACCTGTTCTACCGGCTCAACGTCGTGCAGCTCGCGGTGCCGACGTTGCGCGAACGCCCCGGCGACATCCTGCCGCTCGCCCGCCACTTCTTCGACGACTACCGAAGCCGCCTCGGCTACGGGCCGCGCAGCATCGACCCGCGCGCCGAGCGCCGGCTCCAGGCATACGGCTGGCCCGGCAATATCCGCGAACTCGAGAACGTGATCCATCACGCGCTGCTCGTGAGCCGCCACGACGCACTGCAGGAGGCCGACCTGCATCTCGCGTCGCCCGACGTGACGGCCGCCGCCGAGCATGCACAGGCGCAGGATCCCGACCCGGCAACCGGCGCGCAGGCTGCACTCGAACGCGCGCTGCGTGCGCTGTTCGACGAGGATCACGGCAACCTGTTCGAGCGCATCGAGGACACCGTGATGCGCGTTGCGTTCGATTTCAGCCACCGCAACCAGATCCAGGCCGCACGGCTGCTCGGCATCAGCCGCAACGTGCTGCGCGCCAGGCTGATTCGCGCGAAGGAGATCGCGGCAATGAAGTAGCCGCGCATGGGAGCACGCCGCCGGCCCGCTCCGGCGCGTTTCGCGCCGCGATCCGTGCGGCAGGGTCCGAACCTGATGTATCGTGGGGCGAGGCGCGCGCCTCGTTCCCCTCCCGCATCCGGTCGTCCGTTGCATGACCGCCCGGGCCCGGCGACAGGGCGCACGCACGATCCTCCGCAACACGAAAGGCCGTCCGGCGCCCGTGCGGGCCCGGCCGTGCCTCGTTCACCCGTCCGGAACCCGTCGCCATGAAAAAGCTTGTCAACCGCCCGTCCGATGTCGTCCGAGAAATGCTGGAAGGCATCGCGCGACAGTCGCCGCATGTCGCGATCCTCGGCGACGAGCACGTGCTCGTCCGCCAGCCGCTGCCCGAGCCGGCGCAGCGCCCCGTCGCCGTCCTCTCTGGCGGCGGCAGCGGCCACGAGCCCGCGCACGGCGGTTATGTCGGCGAAGGGATGCTGAGCGCGGCCGTCTGCGGCGAAGTGTTCACGTCGCCGTCCACCGACGCGGTGCTCGCTGCGATCCGCGCCAGCGCGGGCCCGAACGGCGCACTGCTGATCGTGAAGAACTACACGGGCGACCGGCTCAATTTCGGGCTCGCCGCCGAGCTCGCGCGCGCGGAAGGCATTCCGGTCGAGACGGTGATCGTCGCCGACGACGTCTCGCTGCGCGGCCGCGTCGAGCGCGGCCAGCGGCGCGGGATCGCCGGCACCGTGCTGATCCACAAGCTCGCCGGCGCGGCTGCCGCGCGCGGGCTGCCGCTCGCACGCGTCGCGGCCATCGCGCGCGACTCGGCGGCCGAGCTGGGTACGATGGGCGTCGCGCTCGACGGCTGCACGATCCCCGGCGCCGACAAGTCGGGCTTCAGCCTTGGCGATCACGAGATCGAACTCGGCCGCGGCATCCACGGCGAGAAAGGCGTCGAACGCCGCGCGCCGCTGCCGGCCGATGCGCTGGCCGACACGCTGCTGTCGAGCATCGTCGCCGATCTCGTGCTCGACCGCGGCGAACGCGTCGCGCTGTTCGTCAACGGCCTCGGCGCGACGCCGGACATGGAACTCGCCATCGTGCTGCGCGCCGCGCACGACAACCTGACGCGGCGCGGCATCGTCGTCTCACGCGCGTGGGCCGGCACGTTCCTGTCGGCATTGAACATGCCCGGCTGCTCGATTTCCGTGCTGCGGCTGAACGACGAACGCGCGGTGCTGCTCGACGCGCCGACGCAGGCGCGCGCATGGCCGGGCGGCGGCGCGGTGAATACGCAGATCCGCGTGGCCGCGGCCGCTGCGCAAGAAGCGCCGCTGCCGCCGCTCGATGCGACCGGCCGCGCGTGGGCCGCGCGCCTGCAACCGGCACTGCACGCGGTCGCGCAGACGCTGATCGATCATGAGCAGACGCTGACGGACCTCGATGCGGCCGCCGGCGACGGCGATCTCGGTGCGAGCATGCTGCGCGCCGCACAGGCGATCCTCGCGCTGCCGGAAACCGCATACGGCTCGCCGGCCGGCGTACTCGCGGCGCTCGGCGCCGCGTTGCGCCGCGCCATCGCCGGCAGCTCGGGGCCGTTTTATGCGACCGCGCTGCTGCGTGCATCCCGCCGGCTGGCCGATGTCGCCGAGCCGTCGGCACGCGACTGGGCCGCGGCGTTCCACGGCGCGGTGGATTCGATCAGCGAACTGGGCGGCGCGCACGCCGGCGACCGGACGATGCTCGATGCGCTGGTACCGGCCGTCGCGGCATTCGAACGGGCGCTCGACAACGATCGCGATCCCGCGGGCGCATGGGCGGCGGCGGTCGAAGCCGCCGAGCGCGGTGCCCAGGAAACCGCGCAGATGACGCCGCGCGCGGGGCGTGCGAGTTATCTCGGCGAGCGCGCGATCGGCTCGCCGGATGGCGGTGCGGTGGCGGTGTCGTACTGGTTGCGCGCGTTGCAGCCGCACGTGCGATAAGCGGTGGCGGCAGGTTGATGCGGGCCGCCCGCATCAACCTGCCGCGCGCGTCCCGGTTCGCCCCGGCAACAGCGCGGCGCCGATTGCGGCGGCGCCGAAACCCGCGAGCCAGCACCAGTAGCCGATTGCATCGAGATGAACCGGCTCGACCCCGCCGGCTTCATTGACGACGATCCGATGCTGCGTCAGAAAGCTCAACCCGAACAGCAGCGCGAGCCCGGCCAGCGCGAGCGCCTGCGTGCGCCGGCGCTTCGCGATCAGCCACCAGGCCGCGAACACGAGCGGGTTCGCGAGCCACGCGAAGATGCCGAAGAAAAGGCCCATCCAGCCGGTCAGCAGCACCTGCCAGCCGTCGGCCCATGGATGCGGATCGGGTGCGCCCGTGCGGAACGGCGCGGTGAACATGGCGACCAGATAGAGCACGACGCTGATCGCGAGCAGCACGGTCGTGGCGCGGCCCATCGGCGGTCGGACGGTCGCAGTGGCGGGGTTCGATGTGTTCATGGGCGTGCCGGGCGTCCGATGCGGGTCGTTCAGACGCCCTCGACCAGCACGGCGCGATAGCGCGCGCCCTTGAAACGATGCTGGACGACGTCCTGGTATTCGGGGCCGTGATACCACGCGTGCGCGGCTTCCTTCGACGGAAACTCGACGATCACGACACCTTCCGGGCCTTCGCCCTCCAGTGTTTCCTGCGGGCCGTAAGCGGCGAGCACCTTGACCGGATGCCCGGCGAGCGTCGCGCCGACCTTGCTCTGGTAGACGTCGAGTTCGTGCTGGTCCTGCGTGCTTTCACGTGTAAACACAATGTAGGTGGCCAAGATACGTGCTCCTGATGCGATGCGTGGAAGGTGGAAAGGCCGGCCGCGCGCCGCACCGTCCGGCACGACGGCACGCGGCCTGCTCGCAGCTTACAGCGGTTTCGCGACAAGCGCCGGGGCCTGCCCGCATGCCCGCCCGAGCAGCTGCGGCGGGCACCAGCGGTCGTCCGCGTACGGCTCCTGCCGCGTCGCGGACGAACCGAACGGCGCCCGTCACGCAACGGTCGCGGTGGCCTGCATCGTCAGCCAGCCGTCGCGATCCTTCGCCCACAGCTCGATCGTCTTGCCGTCGTCCGACGGCTTGCCGCACAGCGTGAACGGCTCCCCGTCGAACGTCGGGCGCACCGCGCGGAACGAAAAGCTCGCGAGCACGGCATCGGGCCGTTCGCGCCGCACGAGATCGACGAGCAGCGTCGCGATCAGCGGGCCGTGCACGACGAGCCCCGGATAACCTTCCTCCTGCGTCACGTAGCTGCGGTCGTAGTGGATGCGGTGGCCGTTGAAGGTCAGCGCCGAATAGCGGAACAGCAGCACCGCGTCGGCCGTGACCGTGCGCGACCACGCGTCGCCTGCCGGCGCCGCGATCGGCTTCGGCGCGGGTGCGCCCGGCTGCGGCGCATCGCGATAGACGATGTCGTGCTCCTCCTCGACGCACAGCACGCCGTCGCACTCGATCCGGTGCTGCACCGTCACGAAGACGAGCCGGCCGCTGCGGCCCGTCTTGTCCTCGAGGTTCACGATCGTCGATTCGCGTATCGCGCGCCGTCCGGTGCGCAGCGGCGCATGGAACGTCAGGCGGCCGCCGGCCCACATGCGGCGCGGCAGCGGCACGGGCGGCAGGAAAGCGCCGCGCTTCGGGTGGCCGTCGGGGCCGACTTCGGCCAGCGGCGCGACAGGCAGGAAATAGAGCCAGTGCCACATCGGCGGCACGACGTCGCCGGGCGACGGGCGGTCGAGCGTGGCGGCCAGCGCGTTCAGCGGGAACGCGGTGATGTCGTCGCCGAGCGTTTCGGTCTTGCCGAGCCACGCGTCGAGCGACGCCGGGGCGGACGGCTGCGAGGATGGGGTGGACACGTGCGGAATCTCCGGGAGGCTTGCAACGGCTTCAATATGCACGCCGCGCACCGTTTCGCGAAGCCGGATTTCCCGAATCCCTTCCCGATTCCCTTCCCGATTCCCGGCTTCGAACCCGCCTGTCCCGCCTCCCCCTCCCCGTGGCCGCGCCGGACGGATTTCGTCTGATCATTCGATCGCGGTCGCCGCGCGCGGGCCGGGCCGACATCCTTGCGGCTTGACCACCGCCGGCACGCCGCCTAAATTGCTTCAGACGGGCCGGCCACGACGTGTCACATGGGTGACAAAAACGATAGTTTGCTATCGAATTATTTTGCCCCTATCATCTCGCCCATGACCAATCTGCACGACCTCCGCCTCGTCGTCAGCAGCCTGCTCGTGCTGTCCGCGCGCAAGTGGCGCCGCACCAGTGACGGCGTACTGAACGCGTACAACGTGTCCGAGGCCTGCGCGACCCCGCTGCTGATCGCCGGGCGCCTCGGCGAAGGCGTGCGGCAAGGCACGCTCGCCGAACACGTCGGCATCGAAGGGCCGTCGCTCGTGCGCCTGCTCGACCAGCTGTGCGCGGCCGGCCTTGCGCGCCGCGACGAGGATCCGCACGATCGCCGCGCGAAGACGATCTCGCTGACGGCCGCCGGCCGCGCGGTTACCGCGAAGATGGAGGAAGACCTGCGCGTGCTGCGTGCGCAGGTGCTCAAGGGGGTCACGCGCGCCGATCTCGAAGCGACGCTGCGCGTGCTCGACGCATTCAATGCATCCGAATCGCCCACGCCCGCCGCGCGCGCATCCCGCACCGGCAACGCCACGTCATGACCTATCCGAGCCTTCGCGACTGGCTGTTCTCGGGCAAGACGTTCGCCGCGTCGATGCTGGCGCTGTACCTCGGCCTGTATTTCCAGTTGCCGCGCCCGTACTGGGCGATGGCGAGCGTCTACATCGTGTCGAACCCGTTCGTCGGCGCGACACGCTCGAAGGCGCTGTATCGCGCGCTCGGCACCGCGCTCGGCGCGGCGGCCGCGATCTTCTTCGTGCCGCCGTTCGTCGAGACGCCGCTGCTGTTCGCGATCATCGTCGCCACCTGGTGCGGCACGCTGCTCTACCTCGCGATCTCCGACCGCACCGCGCGCAGCTACGTGTTCATGCTCGCCGGCTATACGATGCCGCTGGTCGCGTTGCCGACCGTGACCGATCCGTCCACCGTGTTCGACGTCGCGATCGCGCGTACCGAGGAGATCGTGCTCGGCATCGTCTGCGCGAGCGTGGTCGGTAGCGCCATCTTCCCGAACCGGCTCGCGCCGACGCTGATCGAGCGTACCGATGCATGGTTCAAGGACGCCGCGTTCTACGGCCGCGAGACGCTGTCCGGGCACATTGCCGGCAAGGCGCTGTCCGCGTGCCGGCAACGACTCGCGGCAACCATCACGGGCCTCGAATTCCTGCTGAGCCAGCTGAGCTACGACCATGCGCATCCGCGCATCCTCGCGCGTGCGCAGGCGCTCGCGGGCCGGATGCAGTTGTTCCTGCCGCTGATGTCGTCGCTCGCCGATCCGTTGATTGCGCTGATGCGCGACCTGCATATCCGGCCGGCCGGGCTGGACGACCTGCTTGCCGATGCCGCGAAATGGTTCGACGCACCGTTGCCGGCCGTCAAGGCCGGCAACGACGGCGACATGACCGACGACCCGGTCGCGGAGCGCCTGCGCGAACGCATTGCCGCGCTGCAGCCGGCCGACGACGCGCTCGCGAGCTGGGACGGCGCGCTGCTGTCGAACGCGCTGTGGCGGCTGCGCCAGGTCATCGACATCTGGCAGGACTGCCGCTCGCTGCGCGCGCTGATCGGCAACGAATCGGGCGTCTGGCAGCCGCGCTACCGGCACTGGCGGCTCGGCGGCACCGAGCGCTTCTTCGATCGCGGGATGATGCTGTTCTCGACGCTGACCGTCGCCGCCGCGATCGTGTTCGCGAGCTGGCTGTGGATCGCGTCCGGGTGGCACGACGGCGCCGCGGCCGTCACGCTCGTGGCCGTGTCGTGCAGCTTCTTCGCCGCGCTCGACGAGCCGGCGCCGCTGGTGTTCAAGTTCTTCCTCGCGACGACCGCGAGCGTCGTGTTCGCGGGCCTGTACCTGTTCGTCGTGCTGCCGCACGTACACGATTTCGCGATGCTCGTCGTGATGTTCGCGGGGCCGTTCATCCTGATCGGCACGCTGCTGCCGCGCCCGCAGTTCAACATGGTGACGATGCTCGTCGCCGTGAACACGGCCACCTTCATCAGCATCCAGGGTGCGTACGACGCCGATTTCTTCGTGTTCCTGAACAGCAACCTCGCGGGCGTCGCCGGGCTTCTGTTCGCGTATGTGTGGACGCGTGCGACGCGGCCGTTCGGCGCCGAGCTCGCGGTGCGGCGCCTGCTGCGCTCGGGCTGGGAAGACGTCGTGCGCTCCGCGTCGACGCAGCCGCTCGACGACCAGCGCAATCACGCGTCGCGGATGCTCGACCGCGTCACGCAGCTGCTGCCGCGCCTCGGCGCGTCCGACGACCACCGTCATCCGTCGATCGAAAGCTTCCGCGACCTGCGCATCGCACTGAATGCGCTCGACCTGCGCCGCTCGCGCCGCCGGCTGTCGGGCGACGTGCCCGACGCGATCGACCGCGTGCTGGCCGGCGTCACCGACCACTACGCACGCTGCGCGGCTGCGAACGCGCGCCAGCCGGCGCCGCCCGCGCTGCTC